>USPB01000062.1 GCA_900556405.1 uncultured Actinomyces sp. | reverse complement strand
CAAGGTGACGAAGAAGGGCGGGGGAGCGGCCCTGCCCTGGAAGCGCGACCTGTTCTCCGACCTCGTGGGTGCCGTCGTGCGCGCCTCAAACGAGGCCGGGGAGCGCATCGGGCGCGAAATCCCGGTCACCGTCAAGATCCGTATCGGCATCGACTCCGAGCACGAGACCGCGACGGACGCCGCCCTGAGTGCGCAAAAGCTCGGTGCCGCCGCCCTCACCCTGCACGCGCGCACGCAGAACCAGCACTACGCGGGTCAGGCCCACTGGGACGAGATCGCGCGCCTGAAGGACCTGCTCGATATTCCGGTCTTCGGCAACGGTGACGTCTTCGAGGCCGCCGACGCCCTGGCCATGCTCGAGCGCACCGGCTGCGACGGCATCAGCGTCGGGCGCGGGGCCCAGGGACGCCCCTGGATCTTCCGCGACATCGTCGCCGCCTACCACGGCGGGGCCATCCCGCCCGGCCCCAGCCTCGCCGAGGTCGTCTCCGTCATCGAGCGCCACGCCGCATGGTGCGTCGTTGACCAGGGCGACGAGGGGCGTGCGCTGCGCGAAATGCGCAAACACATCGGCTGGTACCTGCGCGGATTCGCCGTCGGCGGCCCCCAGCGTCACGCCCTGTCCATGGTCTCCACCCTCCAGGAGCTGCACGATCGCCTCGGGGACCTCGACCTAGACCAGGCGTTCCCGCCCGCCGCCCGCGGACCGCGCGGACGCGCCGGCGGCGAGAAAACACCCCACCTGCCCGACGGCTGGCTGGACCACCCCTACCTCACGCAGAGCGAACGAGATCGCCTGCACCTGGCAGAAATCGGATACTAAGCGAAGGAATCATGCCTCACACATCTGCGCCCGACCCTGACCCTGCGCCCGGACTCGTCACCATCGGGCGAGCCGCCAAGAAGGCGACCCTCGGTGGCCACACCCAGGTGATTGTTCCCGTCAGCGGGGACTCGCAGTCCCTCATCGGGCAAGTTCAGGCAATGGCCACGTGCCGCGCGGACATCGTCGAGTGGCGGGCCGATACCTTCCTGTCCTCCCTGGTCGGCGCACACTTCGTGTCCGCCTCGGACGTGGAGGAAGATCTCGTGAGCATGGCCCGCTACGTCGCGGACTCCTCTCCTCTGCCGGTTTTGGCGACCATCCGCACATCGGTCGAGGGCGGCCAGGCATACCTGGATGACGAGGAGTACTGCGCCCTCGTGCGCAGGCTCGCTTCGTGTGTGGGCGGCGTCGACGTGGAGATTTCGCGCGACGGATCTTCTACCCTCATCGAGGATGCGCACGAGGAGGGGGCGATCGTCGTCGCTTCCTTCCACGATTTTGAGGCCACGCCCAGCGATGAACGGCTCGCCGAGGTTCTCGCTGCCATGAACGTTGCCGGCGCGGACGTTCTCAAGTTCGCGTGCATGGCCCACAGTGCCACGGATGCGGCCCGTGTCCTGGCCGCGCAGGCGTGGGCGCGTGAGGCCTACGACCGTCCCATCATCGGCATCTCGATGGGGCAGCACGGCGCGCCCACGCGCCTGGTCGGCTCTGCGCTTGGATCCGCAGCCACCTTCGCGACCCTGCCCGGCTGGGAGGGGAGCGCCCCTGGACAATTCACCGTCGAGCAGGTGCGTGCCGTCTTGGATATCGTCGAGGGCGCTGGGATCTAGCGCTTGTGTCGCATTGCCTACTTTCCGTGAAAGCGAGGGCTGGTGCCTAGGTGAGTCGGGTAGGGATTGTCTTTGTTGGTTACCTGTGACTCGTCGAGGCCCCGATAGACGTAGGAGTTGTCATACGCGATCTGGGTGGGATCGACGAGGCCATCGGCGTACTGGCGAACCTCCGCGGGTGTCGGGCTCGATCCGCCCCCCTTGTCTGCCAATGGGTTTTCGTCGGGGTACTGGCTCGGATCGGTGTTGAGCATTCCGCCGAGGTTTGCCGCACCATAACCGCCGTATTGATTCCATCCTTGTTCGTGCCCAACCGCAGTATTGATGAGGAGCTGGAGAAGCTGATTCGATGTCGCGTTGGGCCACTTGGCTCGCGCCTGCGCGAGAGCGCCCGTGACAATAGGAGCTGAAAAAGAAGTTCCCTGAGTGGAGGAAATATTTCCGTCTGCATCACGCGCAAGGACAGGGCCTCCGATAGCAGTCGTGGTGACTCCCTGCCCCCAGGAGGAATAGGAAGCGAACTTTCCATCGGTACCAATGGCGGAAACCCCGACGACGCCCGACCACTGCGACAAAGAATTCTCAGTGTTGTCTGAGGCGGTGTTTCCTGCACCAGCAGTGATGATGACGCCTTGACTCATCGCACGAGCGATTGCCCACTTGAGGTGGTTTGAAGGTGAAGGTGAGGTTGCGGAGTAATTGATAATTGTTGCTCCGTCATTGATTGCTTTATTGATCAACGATGACACTTCGGTTGGCAGAACACCAGCTTTCATCGGGCAATCATCCCCCGCCGCGCTGTTGATATCGATGCTTTGGTAAGCGAGCAGCGCAGCATCGGGCACCATGCCGTAAGCACGTGAGACCAATAGTGAGGCAACTTCGGTGCCGTGGCTTCTGTGAGTAGGGCTAGATGAGACTGAGCAGGGGCTTTTGTCCGTAATATTTGCGCCTACCAGCTCCGGGACAGAGGTGTCGACAGGGCCGTCGATGATCGCGATGGTGACGCCTGCGCCCGTGTAGCCCTTGGCCCGCGCCGTGTCCAAGTGATAGTAGGAGTAGTAGGGCTGGTCTGCTGCTGTGATCTCTCGATCCTCCGCGTGCGCGGGGGGAGCCGCCACTACGCCACCGGTGAGGATGAGCGTGCAGCCCGATGCTAGTGCCGCACGCCGTAGGCTCGGCCTGGCACCTTGCGTTCGTGGTGTCACCATTGATTCGGATCCCATCCGTCGTTGCGCCAAAGAGAGAGCAGACGCTCTAAGTCGAATGCAACGTCTGGCATCGCTCCGTTTTCCTTTGATAGGTGGAACCTCGCACTCCTGCGGCAAGGTAACCGAATGGTCAACAGTTTAGTTGCCTCGCTTGCGCTTGTGCAAGAACATGCGCGGTGTCGACGAAAGAACCACGGTTACCGCCGATGCAATAAAAAGTGGTGGGCGAGCCAATCGGCTCGCCCACCACTGACGCATCACAGGCTCACTGTGCGGCTTCCTTTGGGGACACCGTCACGACCGTGTCGGTGATACCCACCGGGCCGGGAGCGGCCGGAGTGATCTCGCCGAACTTCTTCTTATTCGTGACGACCATCGGGGTGACCGTGTCGTAGCCGGCCTCACGGATGACGTCCCAATCGACCTGCGCCAGCACATCACCACGGCGAACGATGTCGCCCTTCGCGACGCGCGGCGTGAAGCCTCGGCCCTCCAGTTTCACAGTGTCCATACCAATGTGGATGAGTACCTGGACGCCGGACGCGGACTTAATGCCGTATGCGTGGCCGGTCGGGAAAGCAACCGTCACCTTGCCGTCACACGGGGCAACGACGACGGCGCCGGCGGCGGGGGACAGGGCAACGCCGGGGCCGAGAGCGCCGGCAGCGAAGGCCTCGTCGGCCACGTCAGACAGCGCAACGATCGTCCCCGCCATGGGGGAGGTGAGCGTCAGATCAGCCTTCGCCTCGTCGCTGAAAGCGGGAGCAGCCTCGGCCGCCGGAGCGGCGGCAGGCGCAGCAGCCGATGCAGCGGGGGTGGCAGCAGGCGCGGGAGCGGGGGCGTCGTCCTTGAGCAGGGCCTTCTTCGCGCGAGCCTCCGCCTTCTGTTCCTTCGTGCGGTAGTCGAACAGCACGACCATCAGGAACGCGGTGACGAACGCGGCAGCGACACCCAGGGCGTAGACGGCCATGGGGCTGAAAACGGGGATCGTCAGCAGCGAGGTGAACACGAAGGTGGTTGTCGTCGCGCCGCCACCGATACCGATGACCAGACCGCCGACGACACAGCCGGTGAGCATGAGCGGGTAGATGCGCTTGAAACGCAGGTGAATACCGTACAGGGACGGCTCGGAGATACCGCCGAAGAGGCCCGCGGCCAGGGCGCCGGAAGCAGTCTGGCGCATGTCGGTGTCGCGGTCGCGGATCGACAGGAAGAGAACGCCGGCGGTGGCGCCGAAGCACGCGAAGTTCCAGGCGCCCATGGGGCCCTGGATGAAGTCCGAACCCGTCGCGGCAATGTTAGCCAGCTGCAGGGCGTTGAGGGGCCAGTGCAGGCCGAGCGGCACCAGGAAGGGGTAGATGATCGGGATGATGATCGCGAAGACGATGGGGGCGTGTCCGTTGAGCCAGGCCAGGCCGGAGCCCAGGCCGTTACCGATCCAGATCGACAGAGGGCCGATCAGGAAGGCGGTCAGCGGCATGATGACGATGAAGGAGATGAAAGGGACGAACACCATCTGGACGTTCGCCGGAATGATCTTCTTCAGGCCCTTGTAGACCAGTGCGAGGATCGGCACCATCAGCAGCGGCACGAACACCTGGCCGCCGTAGTCAGACAGCTGCAGGGGCAGGGAGCCGATCTGGGTGACGCACTGCTCGGAGCCGAGCTCTGTCGTCGTACAGGTCGTCTCGCTGAACGAGGACGCGTTGCTCAGGCCGATGAAGTTGGGGGTGAGCAGCGACAGGATGACGGCCGTGCCGACCCACGGGTCGATGTCCAGCTTCTTGGAGGCGTTGTAGGCGACCATCGCGGGCAGGAAGTAGAAGACCGCGCGCCACATGGAGTTCACGTAGCCCAGCCACGCGGGGATAACAGGGGCGCGCGTGTCGACGACGTGCAGGGCGTCGAGCACCGCGAGGAGTGCCAGGATCAGGGACGCGCCGAGCAAGACGGGTAGCAGCGGGCGGAACGAGTCCGACAGGTACTCGAAGAAGGCGTCGACGATGGCGTTCTTGCCGCGGGCCTTGGCGCGGGCGGCGGCCTTGACATCGTCGTTCGAGGCGGCGGCACCCGACTTCATTGACGGCAGGTTATTGATCTCGTTAAAGACGGACTGTACCGCGCCGCCGATGACGATCTGGTAGCGGTCACCGGACTGGGGGACGGCGCCGAGGACGCCATCAATGGCCTCGACTCGGTCCTTGTCGACGATCGACGCGTCGTTGAGTTCAAAGCGCAGACGCGTCGCGCAGTGGGTGAAGTGGGTGATGTTGCCGGGACCACCGACCGCATCGAGGATTTCCTGTGCCGTGTTGGACACGGGGGACTCCTTCCGTGGATGAGGATTCGACGCTGAATGCGACTCTTGACAATTAGCATGTTTGAACAAATGCTGAAAGACCCGAAGGGGTATCTCACAGTAATCTCTCGGTGATTATCGGGGCTTTTTCAGTAACGAGGCCCGGGCTCCCTATCGGGTCATCAGGCGGTGTTGCTCGGCGTCCTTCCGTGCCCATCGTCGCTGGTCAACCATCATGAGAGTGTTCTCATGATGCTCTCATCCTGGTCTTTTCGTAGTTGGGCATTCTGGTCACTAACGATCACCGACACGGAAAGGACGAGACCTTGACACCGCCACTGTCAGTGCTCCTCTACAGCCACGATTCCCAGGGCTTGGGGCACGTGAAGCGCAACCTTGCTCTCGCGCATCACATTGCCGCGCGCATCGCCGGGGAAGCGGTGCGCGGACTCATCGTCTCCGGCCTGGCCCACAACCCGCTGTTCACCCTGCCCGAGGGCTTCGACTGGCTGGCCCTGCCCGGCATCGCGAAGAAGAATGGCGCGTACGTTCCCCGCCGCCTGTCCGGTTCGCTCTCCGATACCCTCGCTCTGCGCTCGGCCCTCCTCGAGTCCGCTCTCGTGGCCTTTTCCCCCGACCTCGTCGTCGTCGACCGCCACCCTCTGGGCGTGGGCCGCGAACTTGAGGCCCCGCTGCGCGCCCTCAAGCGCTCCCGCCCCCAGGCACGCGTCGTCCTGGGGCTGCGTGACATCCTCGACGAACCCACCGTGGCCGCGCGGGAATGGGCCGATCTGGGAGGTGCCTCGATCCTGGACGGCCTGATCGACCAGGTGTGGATCTTCGGCGATCCCTCCATCCACGACGCGACCTCGACGGGGGAGGTACCCGCCGCCCTCGCGTCCCGCTCGATCTTCACCGGCTATCTGGCCGACGGCCGCACCGACGTGGATCCCCACCCCGGCCCGATCAAGCGCCCCTTCGTGCTGACGACGGTCGGAGGAGGCTCCGATGGCGGGCGCATCGTCGAGGCCGCGGCTGGCGCCCGCATGCCCGAGGGACACGACCACCTCGTCGTCGCCGGACCCCAGCTCGACGACGCGAGCATGGAACGCGCCCGCTCCCTGGCCGGCCCCACGACCACCGTCGTGCGCACATGCCCGGGCCTGGCCCACCGCATCCGCGAGGCCGCCGCCGTCATCTCCATGGGGGGATACAACACGGTCTGCGAAATCCTCGCCGCCGACACCCCCGCCCTCATCGTCCCGCGTGAGGTTCCGCGCCTCGAACAGACCATCCGCGCCCGGGCTCTCGCGGGCGCCCACCTCATCGACACCCTCAGCCAGGCCGACGCCACGCCCGAGGCGTTGTCCCGCTGGCTGAACGGTGCCGTCACCACGCGGACCGACCGGTCCCGCATCGCCCGCGGGGGCCTCGCCGCCGCCGCGCACGCCGCTATGACCCTGATCGCCCCCGCCAACGATGGAGACCTCCAATGACCCGCATCGGCTACGTCCTCAAGGTGTACCCCCGCTTCTCCGAGACCTTCGTGGTCACCGAGATGCTCGCCCGCCAAGACATGGGCCAGGACCAGCGTATCTACGCGCTGCGTCCGACCACCGACACACGCTTCCACCCCGAGATTGCGTACGTCGAGGCACCCGTAAGCTGGGTGCCGCGCCCCCGCAAGGCCTCCGAGATGTGGAACATCCTCACCTCCGGCCTCGCCGACGAGGAGATGCGCACCCGCTTCGCCGCTCTCATGCCGGCCATCGCTTCGTTGCCTGCCGACGACGTCGCCCAGGGCATCGCTCTCGCCCTCGCTGCACGCGAGGACGGCATCACCCACCTGCACGCCCACTTCGCTTCCCTGGCCGGGCGGACCGCCTGGATCGCCTCGTCCCTGAGCGGCATCCCCTTCACGGTCACCACACACGCCAAGGACATCTACCACGAGTCCGTCGACGTTGACCTGCTGCGCCGCATCTGCGCGGACGCCGCCCAGGTCATTGCGATCTCGCAGTACAACATGGACTACCTCGAGCGCGTGCTAGAGGGCACGGGCGCGCGCCTCGTCCTGCAGCGCAACGCCCTCGAACTGGCCCGCTTTTCCTACCGAGACCCCGAGCCCGCCACGGGCACGCTGCGCGTCGTCGCGGTGGGGCGCCTCGTCGAAAAGAAGGGCTTCGCGGACCTCATCGACGCGCTCGCGATCCTGCGAGATCAAGGAGTGGCGGTCGATGCCTCGATCATCGGCGAGGGAGACCTCAAGGACGACCTCGCCAGGCGCATCGAGGAGCGAGGCCTCACCGCCTCGTGCCGCCTGTGCGGGGCGCGCACCCAAAGCGAGGTGCGTGAAGCCCTTGAGGGTGCCGACGTGTTCGTCGCCCCCTGCATCCCCGGCTCGGACGGCAACATCGACGGCCTGCCCACCGTCATCCTCGAATCCATGGCCGTGGGCACGCCCGTCGTGGCCACCGTCGTCACCGCGATCCCCGAGGTCATCATCAACGGCCGCTCGGGTGTCCTCCTTCCCCCGGGCTCCCCGGAATCGATCGCGCAGGCGCTCGCGGACATCGCCTCCGGTGCCACCCCCGTCGTGGAGCTGGCGCGTGGGGCGCGCGCGCTCATCGAGGAGCACTACGACTCGCGCCGCCAGGCATCTGCCCTTGCCCGCCTTGAAAGTGATGAGGAGACCCTCTGATGCGTATCGCCTACATCTGTGCTGACCCCGGCATCCCGGTTTTCGGAACCAAGGGAGCCTCCGTCCACATCCAGGACGTCGTGCGCGAGCTCGTGCGCCGCGGCCACGACGTGGAGATCCACGCCGTGCGCATGGGGGACCGTGTCCCCGCCGACCTGGCCGACGTGCCTACCGTCGAGTACCCGCTCGATGCGGACGGCGCGGGCGACCGCGAGCGCGCCCAGGCCCAGGCCTCGCGCGCGATCGCGCAGCGCGTTGCGAAGAGCGCCCCGGACCTCGTGTGGGAGCGCTACTCGCTGTTCTCCACGGCGCTCGCGTCCCTTGCGAAGGGCAGTGGTGTGCGCGGGATCCTCGAGGTGAACGCGCCCCTCATCGAGGAGCAGCGTCGTCATCGTCGCCTGGATGACGAGGCTGGAGCGCGGTCCGCGCTCGTGGAGCAGTCGGGTGCGGCGCGTGCGATCATCTGCGTGTCGGACCCGGTGCGCGCCTGGGTGGAGGAGATGACGGGCACGGAGCGTGCCCACACCGTCCCCAACGGCGTCGACACGAACCGGATCACTCCCGTGACGGAGGAGGCCGGCCGCGTGGTCGTCACCTTCGTGGGCACGCTCAAGCCCTGGCACGGGGTGGAGCACCTCATCGGGGCGCGCGCCCTGGCCTCGTCCCCGTGGGACCTGCGCATCATTGGTGACGGTCCCCAGCGCGAGGCTCTCGAGGAGGCGGCGCGCGCAGCCGGCGTGGACGTGGATTTCCGCGGTGCCGTCGCTCCGCACGAGGTTCCCTCCCACCTGGAGGGTTCCGCCATCGCGGTCGCGCCCTACCCGGCGCCCGCAGACGAGGCCGACCACTATTTCTCGCCCCTGAAGGTTTATGAGTACATGGCGGCCGGCCTGCCCGTCGTCGCCAGCGCGCTCGGACAGATCCCCGTGGCCCTACTGGGCTGCGGCGTCCTCGTGCCGCCGTCCGATACGGCTGTGCTCGCTCGTGCGATCGACGCCCTCGCTCAGGACCCGGAACGTCGCACCGAGCTGGGTGCGCAGGCTCGCCTCGCCGCCGAGGAACGCCACTCGTGGGAGGGCGTTGTGGGGCGCGTGCTTGAGCTGGTGGAGGCCTGAGATGGCGCCGATCAGCAAGAAAAACAACCTGGGGGCGCTGTCGCGGACTCTGCGCCTCGTGGGTCCCGACGTGCGTCCCCATCGCGGACTGATCGCCGGGGGCATTGTGGCTTTGCTCCTGGATGTCGTGTTCCGCGTCATGGAGCCCTGGCCGATGAAGATCGTCATCGACTCGGTCGTTGAGGTGGCGCTGCACCGCGGAGAAGGCCCGTGGTCTGCGGCCCCCATGATCGTCGCCTGCGCCGGGCTGCTGGTCGTTATCGTCGGCCTGCGTGCGGCCTCGAACTACATGGCTACGGTGTGCTTCGCGCTGGTGGGCTCGCGTGTCGCCCAGTCGTTGCGAGCCCGCGTGTTCCGCCACGTGCAGGGCCTGTCCCAGCAGTTTCACGCGCGCAACCGCAGCGCCGACACGGTCCAGCGCATCGTCGGTGACGTGAACCGGCTGCAGGAAGTGGCCATCACGGCCGGACTGCCGCTCCTGGCCAATACCGCGACGCTGCTCGTCATGGTCATCGTCATGGTGGTCCTCGACCCGCTGCTCGCGGTCGTGGTCGTTGTGGCCGTCGCGCTCTTCCTGTTCGTGTCGCGCGGATCCTCCCAGCGCATCACAGCCGCCGCGCGTCGCACCCGCAAGGGGGAGGGCCAGCTGGCGAACACCGCCCAGGAGTCCCTGGCCTCGATCCCCGTCGTCCAGGCCTACGGGTTGGAGGACTACATAGCCGGGCGCTTCGGCGGGGCAAACGGCAAGGCCGTCCGTCAGGGCGTGAAGTCCCTGCGCCTGGCCGCCCGCCTGGAGCGCTCCACGGACCTACTCGTCGGCATCGCCACCGCGATCGTGCTCGTCGGCGGCGGCCTGCGCGTGCTCAGCGGCGCGATGAGCGTGGGCGACCTCGTCCTGTTCACCTCCTACCTGCGCACCGCCATGAAGCCTCTGCGCGACATGGCCAAGTACACGGGCCGAATCTCGCGCGCCGGCGCCTCGGGCGAGCGCGTCGCCGACCTCATGGAGGTCCGCCAGGACATCGTGAGCGCGCCCGGCGCCCTGCACCCCGCAGTCATCGGCGGCAACCTCGAGTTCGACCGCGTC
>USPB01000061.1 GCA_900556405.1 uncultured Actinomyces sp. | reverse complement strand
ACCCCTTCATCCTCCTGAACCTCGCGTTCTCGACCCAGGCCTCGTACTCGGCCCCACTGATTATGCTCGCGCAGAACCGCCAGGATGCCCGCGACCGCGTCGTGGCCGAACAGGACCGCATTCGCGCCGAGCGTAACCTCGCTGACACCGAGTACCTCGCCCGCGAGATCGCAGGCCTGCGCCTGGCGCTCCAGGACGTCGCCACGCGTGACTTCGTGCGCTCCGAGCTGCGCGACATGCTCGAGGACCTGCGTGCCGAGATCGCCGCGGACGCTGCCAACGCCTCGGCGCACGAGGACGACGCGGAGATCGATCACGCCTCCGACGAAGTCCTTCGTCCCCTAGAAGATGGGAACACCGGCCAGTAGAGTGGAGTCCATGCCAGTCACGCTTGATTCCGTCATGGCGGCTCTCGGCCAGGTCATCGACCCCGAGATCCGCCGCCCCATCACCGACCTGAACATGGTGACCCCCGACCTGGTCACCATCGACGGCTCATCCGTCGCGATCAAGGTCCTGCTCACCACCGCTGGATGCCCTCTGCGTACCCAGATCACGAAGGACGTCACCGAGCGTGTCGGCGCCCTTGACGGCGTCGACAACGTCTCCGTCGAGATGGGCGTCATGGACGACGCTCAGAAGAAGGCCCTGCGTGAGAAGCTCAACGGCGGTCGCCCCGAGCGCGAGATTCCTTTCTCACGCCCCGACTCCCTCACGCGCGTCATCGCCGTGACCTCCGGTAAGGGCGGCGTCGGCAAGTCCTCCATGACCGCGAACCTGGCCGCCGCGCTCGCCGCGCAGGGCCTCAAGGTCGGCGTCATGGACGCGGACATCTACGGCTTCTCGATTCCCCGTATGCTCGGCGTGGACCACGACCCGCAGGTCATCGACGGAATGATGATTCCTCCCGTGGGAGCGGGCGGCGTCAAGGTCATCTCGATCGGCATGTTCGTGCCCGACGGCCAGGCGGTCATCTGGCGCGGCCCCATGCTGCATCGCGCCCTCCAGCAGTTCCTCGCGGACGTGTTCTGGGGTGACCTGGACGTCCTGCTCATCGATATGCCTCCGGGCACGGGCGACGTCGCGATCTCGATCGCGCAGCTGCTGCCGAACTCGGAGATCCTCGTCGTGACGACCCCGCAGGTCGCGGCCGCTGAGGTCGCCGAGCGCGCCGGTTCGATTGCCGCCCAGACGAACCAGAAGGTCATCGGCGTCGTCGAAAACATGTCCTTCCTGCCTCAGCCCGACGGCTCGCGTCTGGAGATCTTCGGCGCGGGCGGCGGCGAGTCCGTCTCGCAGCGCCTGACCGCCCAGCTCGGCTACTCCGTGCCGCTGCTGGCCCAGGTTCCGCTCGACATCGCACTGCGCGAGGGCGGCGACCGCGGCGAGCCCGTGTCCGTCGCTTCGGGTCCCGCCGCCGAGGAGCTGACGGCCCTCGCCAAGCAGCTCTCCTCGGCGCATCGCGGACTGGCGGGCCGCCCCCTGGGCGTCTCCCCCATCCAGCACTGAGCCCGCGTGCTCATCCCCGGCCTCGTCCACCTCGGACGAGGCCGGGGTTTTGTTTGCTCGTCACGCGCTGTTTTCGCTGGGAGTCGGAGTGCCACCGCGCTCTGACGTCACGCCGCCTGTACGCTGATGCGTGGGGAGGGCGCAGCGCGTGCGCGCCTCTCGCCGAGGCGACCAATACGACGTGAGGATCAAGGCGATGGCGGACAAGGCCCAGACGTGGGTGTACACCGAGGACTATGTTGCGGAGAGCGACGCGCTGACCGCCGCACGCGCCGTCGCCACCGAAATGGGTGCCACTCCTGTCTCCCCGGGCACGGGTGCCGCCCTACGCATGCTCGCCGCCGTGTCGGGCGCACGTGCTGTCCTCGAGATCGGTACCGGTGCTGGCGTTTCAGGGCTGTGGATCCTCGATGGTATGGCCTCCGATGGCGTCCTGACGACGATTGACTCCGAGTCCGAGCTCCTGGGGCACGCACGTCGCAACTTCGCCGCAGCGGGCCTGTCCTCCCACCGCACGCGCCTGATCGCCGGGCGTGCTCTTGATGTTCTGCCGCGCATGGCCGCCCGCGGCTACGACATGGTCGTCCTCGATGGCGATCTGGAGGAGACCCCGCAGTACCTCGACCACGCCGTTCGTATCCTGCGCCCCGGTGGCACGATCGCCTTCGTGCACGCACTGTGGCACGATCAGGTTGCTGATCCGGCTCGTCGCGACGCGCACACCGTTGTCGCGCGCGAGGTCGTCAACTACCTGCGCGATTCCGAGGAGTTCGTGCCCGCGCTGCTGCCCGTCGGCGACGGCCTGGCGGTCGCGGTCAAGCGCTGAGCCCCCAGACAACAAGGAAGCGGTGGGACAGGAGAACCTGTCCCACCGCTTCTATGTATTGGATCAGATGGCTGCGCCGAGCGCTCTGGCGAGTTCTGCAGCTTCGTCCGGAGTCATCTCGATGACGAGACGCCCGCCCCCTTCCGTGGGAATCCGCATGACGATACCGCGCCCTTCGGCGCTGACTTCGAGGGGTCCATCCCCCGTGCGAGGCTTCATTGCTGCCATGAGAGTACTCCTTCTCAGAGTTATGCCCGCGCCTCCACAGGCGGGGTAACATACCCATTTTACCGGAAAAGCGCCATTTTTCCTTAACAGCTCGCAAAGAGAAATCAAAAGAAAATAGGCCGTCCGATCAATTAGGCCGATTATCGCCGCATTGAGCGCAATTCTCGGACCCTCAGAAAGAGGAACTAACTACTAGGCACCCGTCGCGAGACGAACCGCTTCCTCCGGATCATCAACGACACGCAGCAGGTCCACATCGCCCGGAGAGATCATTCCGGCCTCGACCATCGAGGAACGGATCCACTCCACCAGACCCGACCAGTACGCGGTGCCCACGAGAACCAACGGGAACGAACGAATCTTCCCCGTCTGCACCAGCGTCGCGGACTCGAAGAGCTCATCCATCGTCCCGAAGCCGCCGGGCATCACAATGAAACCCTGGGAGTACTTCACGAACATCGTCTTACGGGCGAAGAAGTAACGAAAGTTAACACCCAGGTTCACCCACTGATTCATCCCCTGCTCGTGGGGAAGCTCGATACCCAGCCCCACGGACGTGCCGCCGGCCTCCCAGGCGCCCCGGTTCGCGGCCTCCATCATGCCGGGACCACCGCCGGTGACGACCGCGTAGCCACGCTCGACGAGCAGGTGGCCGATCCGCTGAGCGCACTCGTAGAGAGGCTCCTCGGGACGCGTTCGCGCGGACCCGAAGACGGAGATGGCGGGACCGACCTCGGCCAGGGCCTCGAAGCCCTCCACGAACTCGGACTGGATGCGCAGGACGCGCCACGGGTCCTCGTGCTTCCAGTCGGCGCTCTGCTCGGACTGAAGCAGGGACGCGTCTGCCGTCAGGCGCGGAATCTGGTCCCCGCGTAGGACGACGGATCCGCGGCGATAGGTGTGCGTCGGCTTGGTCATTCATGCCTCCTCGTGTGTGTCGGCGTCATCGCCGATCGATGCGAGCACGAACGCGCGCAGCGTATCGTGCACTCTGACAATATCCGATACGGGCGCGTGTTCGTCGCGCGTGTGCGCCAGCAGCGGATCACCGGGGCCAAAGTTCATGGCGGGCACACCGACCTCACTGAAGCGCGCGACATCGGTCCACCCAACCTTCGCGCTGAGCTGGAGCTCGCTGCCCTGCGCGCGGGCGACGGAGCGCGCGACGGACAGGAACCGCTGGGCCAGGGGTGAGTCCGCGCCCGGCCTAGCACCCTCACACAGGTCGTCGACCTCGATCGTGGCTCCCGTCCCCTCGAAGAGCCCACGCACCCACTCCAGGGCATCCTCGGCACGCGTGGAGGGGGCGAAACGGTAGTTGACGGTCATCGACGCGGCCTCTGGAATCACATTGTTGGCGATGCCGCCCTCGACGCGCACGACTGACAGGGATTCACGGAATTGCAGTCCGTCGACCGTCACAACGGGGTTTCCGTACGCAGCGATGCGCTCAATGACGGGAGCCATCGCGTGAATCGCGTTGACCCCCATCCACGCGCGCGCCGAGTGAGCCGCGCGGCCCGGGAAGTGTGCGATGACGCGCAGCGTGCCATTGCAGCCGCCTTCCACGTGAGCGGCGGTGGGCTCGCCCAGCAGCGCCAGGTCGCCCGCCAGCCAATCGGGATGGTTGCGCTGGACGCGCCCGAGGCCGTTGAGATGGGAGGCGACCTCCTCGTGGTCGTAGAAGATCCACGTGACGTCGGCATCCAGCGTGGCGTCGTTGCCCTCGCGGATGTCCGCCCCGACCTCGCAGGCGAGCGCGAGCGCCGCCGCGCAACCGCCGAGCATGTCGACCGACCCGCGCCCCCACAGGACCGTGACCCCGTCGCGCTCCTCGAGGCGGCCAGGGACGTTGTCCGCGATCGGAACGGTGTCGAGGTGGCCGGCGAGGACCACGCGCTGGGTGAGGCCGAGCCGGGTCCGCGCGCACACGGCATCCCCGTCGCGCAGGATCTCCAGGGCAGGGACCGACCCGAATCCGGCGCCTCGCAGGGCTTCTTCGACGGCGTTCGCCAGGGGGCCCTCATCTCCCGACACCGAGGGAATGTCGACCATCTGGCGCGTGAGCTCGACCGGGTCCGTCAGGTTCGTCAGCTGCATGATTCCTCCTTCGTGGATGCCTCCAGGATACCGGCGTGCTCCCCCACCTGCGTCTTCCCGCCGTTGCATCAGGGCACGCCCACGCCTCGTTCCTGATACCGGTTTTTACGCGAGGCACCCACAGTGTTACCCTCAGCACATGACACGCTGTGCTAGCCCGTCGCTGTTTGCGGGTATCGCTTCTTTCCTGTCCGCGCGCACCGGCGGCCGTTTCCGCCTCATCATTGGCTTCGAGGCCCCCGAGAATCAGGACAGCGCGCGCGACGGCGCGGCGATCATCGAAGCAGCCGGCGGACACGCCCTCCTCATGCCGCGCGCACTCCCCGCTCCCCTCACGGCGTTTTCGGTGCGCATGGTCATGGCGGACGGCGCCGTGTACGTGCGCGCGTCGGGCGAGGCGCTCATCTACCTGGGTGGGCGCGCAATCGACCGCTCGCGTGAGGGCGCGCTGGCCCCCGACGCCGAGCTCGCTCTCATCGACGAGGCCGTGGCCGCGTTCGGGGATGAGGCATCCCTCCCGCGTGCCGAGGACGGCTGGGAGTCCGTGGGAGATGGAATGATCGGCGCTTACGTCGACCGCTGCGCATCGCGTATCTCATCTGTGGAGGCGTCCGGCACGCGTCCCGCATCCGTGTCGATCTCCGAGGCCTCGGGCCTGCTGGTGACTCTCCTGGAGCGCCTGGGCGTTCCGGTCGTTGAGGAGGGCGCCACCCTGTCTCTGGCCATCTCCGCAGATGGGCGCACCCTCACGACGTCCCTCCCTGACCAGGATGTCCGCACAGCGCTTGCCGATGCTCTCACCACCTCGCCCGCCGTTCCGCACGGCCTGGGCCTGTACTGCGTAGACCCGGCCTTCGTCCTCGACGCGGACGGTTTGAGCGCGGGGGCGGCACTGGCCGCGCTGGGGACGAGGTAATTCTCTTCGAACAGCGCCACGCGAAGACGCAGATGAGCATGGCTGATCGTAGCCTGCTCATATGAGTGAGAACACCCCTGCGACCGAGAGCGCGCGGCGCTTCGACCTGCTCCCCGCATCTGCCATTCCCCTACAATCATCCGGTAGACACAGTGGCGGAAGGTGGAACATGGCTCTGACATCGATTGAGATCTGTGCCGGTGCAGGTGGTCAGGCCCTCGGCCTCGAACAGGCAGGTTTCGAGCACCTCGCTGTCGTCGAAATCGATCATCACGCCTGTCAGACCCTTCGCGAAAACCGGCCCGACTGGAATGTCATCGAGGGGGACGTCGTCCCCTGGATCAAGGAACACGCACACGAATACCGCGGTGTTGATCTGGTTGCGGGAGGCGTCCCTTGCCCGCCCTTTTCTTATGCTGGAAAGCAACTCGGGGCTGACGATGAACGAGATCTTTTCCCTGCGATGATTGAGCTCGTCAGCGTGGTTCGACCGCGCGCGATCATGATCGAAAACGTGCGCGGCCTCCTCGATCCGAAGTTTGCGGCCTACCGCACCAGCGTCGAGGAACACTTGGCGCAGATCGGCTACTCCCTTCAGTGGAAGCTTCTGCAGGCCTCCGATTTCGGTGTTCCCCAGCTTCGCCCTCGTGTCATCGCGGTTGGTTTCCGCAATGATATTGCCGTTTCTTTTGAATACCCGTCACCTTCACCGCACCCTGCCCCCACGGTGGGAGAGACCCTCGTCGATCTCATGGCTGAGCGCGGGTGGAAGGGTGCACAGGCCTGGGCTGCTCGGGCGAACCGTATTGCGCCCACGCTCGTCGGCGGTTCCAAGAAGCACGGCGGCCCGGATCTGGGGCCAACCCGCGCCCGCCGCGCGTGGGCTGACCTTGGTGTGAATGGATCGACCATTGCGCCACAGGCTCCCGATCCTGACTTTTCTGGCGATCCTCGCCTGACTGTCCGCATGGCTGCTCGCATCCAGGGTTTCCCTGATGATTGGGCGATTACCGGAGCGAAGACGCATGCGTATCGTCAGGTTGGCAATGCTTTCCCGCCTCCGGTCGCCCGGGCTGTCGGCCTGCAGATCGCGTCGGTGTTGGCGCGCGCAGATAAGAGCGGCGAGGCCGTCGCATGACTCTGAATCTCTCGCATGCGCGGGCGTTATTCCACCGCGAGCTCATCGAGTCGAACACCCTGTCCATCGATGCCTCCGGTGTCGCGAGCAATGCTGACAAGTCGCAGCAATTGTCGTGCGAACTTGCGCTGTCTATTGCTCGCTCATTAGGCGCATCACGAGGCATTGGGAAGTTGAAGGCACAGAGTTCGGGTCGTCTCTTCGAATGTGCGGTAACCTCATTCCTCACACGCACGTTCCCTCTCCTCACCCCTCTACGCCCCGGTGACTGGGACGTTCAAAACGTTGGCAGTACACGGAGGGGTCATTTTCTCTCCCAGTTTGAGCCTTATCGCCACCTCGACGAATTAGCCGAGGCCATCACAGCGAAGCCCGCTCTCGCAGCCATCCTCGGCAATTCCTACGACATTTCTCCGGACGTCCTCGTCGTGCGTCAGCCGATCAGTGCGCGGGAGCTGGATGATTCTGGAATCGTCGTTGACGGGGTTGCGTCATATTCCCCGCTGCTGGCCCGCAACCAGTCCTCTCCGATCATTCACGCGGTTGTATCGTGCAAGTGGACACTGCGTTCGGACCGGGCTCAGAATGCCCGTTCGGAAGCCCTGAATCTGATCAGAAACAGGAAGGGGCGTACGCCGCATATCGTGGTTGTGACCGGCGAGCCGACACCCTCGAGGCTTTCTTCACTCGCGCTGGGAACCGGTGACATCGACACCGTCTACCACTTTGCTCTCCCTGAACTCATCGAAGCAACACATGCTTCGGGAAACGAGGAGGCGATGCGCACTCTCGACACGCTGATCAACGGGCAGCGCCTGCGCGATATCGCAGATCTTCCACTCGATCTGGCTATCTAGATCCCTTCTGACGGACGTATTGAGTGTGCCCCGGGGACGCGTCCCCGGGGCACAACGATCTCTTCGATCAACTCACACGTCGAAAGGTGTGGAGATGACCATGCCGCCCGTCTCGATCTGTCCGGCCATGTCGGACAGGCCCAGTTTCAGGTCGGAGGAGAGCATCGGCGTGTAGGCACCGAAGCCGGTGAGGAGGACGCCGCCGGAGGCCAATGACACCGGAACGACGGACGCGGGAGCGCCCGCGTCCGCCTGCTCGATGAGCGTCTCCATCCCGCCCTCGTAGTCGACGACGATGCCTGTCAGCACGGGCGCGCCAATGGCGGAGCGGACCTCGTCAGAGATCTGGATGTAGCTGAACGCGTCCGCGAAGGACTGCGTGTCTGCCTGCTGCGTCACCGGCGCGCCGGACTGACCGGACATCGGCGCGGTCTCGGCCGACTGGGCCTCGTCGCGGGTCAGGCCCTTGAGATCGGCCTTCGTCAGGCCCGACCACACGAGGCGAACCATCGGGTTCGCTGCCTCGGTAACAGCTCGCGCGGCACCCTCGTTTGCGTCACCGGCGAAGGGCACGATGATGTCGGCCCCCCGGGCGATGAAGTCGGCGGCCGCGCCGCGCACCTCGTCGGCGCTGCCCGCGTAGGTGCCGTCGCTCGTCGCGGGGTTCCAGCCGAGCACGCTGATCGACGTTCCGTTGGCGAGATTGTATGCGTCCACGCCCTGGGAGAATGCGGACATCTGCGAGCTCGTCACGTTGTCGCGCGCGCCACCGATGACTGCGAGCGTGCCCGTGGTCGTCATGCCCGCCGACGCATAGCCGGCCAGGTAGGCGGCCTGCGAGGCGTCCACGTCGACGATGGACCCGTTCTTCAGGGAGGTCGGGGCACCCTTGCTATCGAGGAAGGAAGCGCCCACGAGGGCGAAGCGCACCTTCGGATTCGCGCGTGCAGCCTCGGAAATCGACGATGCCATCGTCGAATCCGCGCCCACGATCAACGTGCAGCCAGAGGAAACCAGCGAGGCGGGTGCCTCCGCGCCACTAGCAGCCTCAAAGGCGACCGATGCGTCGTTCGCAGCACCGGCGAGGGCCGTCGCGACGGGGTCCGTGGCGGCGTCGCCGTGGGCTCCGGAGATGGCGGCGCAGATCTTCGCGGAGGCCGCAGGGGTGGCGGCGGGCGTGGTCGAGCAAGCTCCGAGGGCCACGGTGACCGCGGTCGCGGTGGTTGCGAGTGCGGCGATGGTCCGCTTGTTCACGTGTGATGCCTTTCGTCGGGGCTTCTTGCTGCCCAACACGCTACCAGCCCGACGCCCACGCGCGGCGGGCGGGGCGGCGCACCTCACCCGAGAGCGAACGCGGCGCGACGAGGCCACCCTCGCGGGAGCTGAGCCGGGGTATGCGTGAGTCAGCGCGGAAACGACGCGTCAGAGCAGGTCGGAGCGTCCCTGTTCGGCAAGCTGGTCGACGACCGCCTTCACCGACTGGGCGTGGTCGCGGCGCGTGACGAGGATAGCGTCCGGGGTGAGCGCGACCGCCACGTCGGGCACACCGACGAGCGCCACGAGCGGCCCCTCGCTCTCGTCTCCCAACGAAGCGAAGACGGCAGCGCCGTCGGAGTCGACGCGCAGCGCCTCGCCCAGGTTGCCCGCCTCCGCAACGATGCCGGTCAGGGCCTCGAAATCACCCAGGTCCGTCCAGCCCAGCTGCGCGTCGGCGGGAACGACGGCCACTCCCCCGTCGGCGGCGACGGGTTCGGCGATGGCATGGTCGATCGCGATCTTCGTCAGATGTGGCCAGTTCTCCGCCAGCGTCTCCTCGAACGCGGGGGTGCCCCACGCGCGCGCAATCGTCTCCAGGCGCGCGTGCATGTCGGGCAGCAGGCGGGCCAGATGGGAGGCGAGCACGCCAGCCGACACGATGAACATGCCCGCGTTCCACAGGTAGCCCGCCGCCACGTAGCGGGCAGCGGTATCTGCGTCCGGCTTCTCCACGAACTCGGCGACCCGGCGGGCGCCGCGCTCAGCGTCGGCTTCCCCGGCCTCGTCAGAGAGGGCCGGGCCGGGCGCGATGTACCCGTAGGCGGTCGAGGCCTCGGTGGGCGTCAGGCCGATGGTCACGACGTAGCCGTCGCGGGCGGCACCAATCGCCGTCTCGACGGCGTCACGCAGCAGCTCGGGGCGAGCGATCAGATGATCGGCCGCGAAGGAGCCGACAATCGCGTCATCCCCGAAGCGCTCGCGCACGACGTAGGCGGCCAGGCCGATCGCGGACATGGAATCGCGGCCCGACGGCTCGATGAGGAGCGTGCGGTCATGCGAGGAAGCGAACTCGGGCAGCTGGGTGAGTACGCCGTCACGGTGCGCCTGGCCGGTCACGATACTCACCGACGAGGCCAGCTCCTCCAAGCGGTCCACCGTGCCCTGCAGGAGCGTGCGTCCCGTGCCCGCCAGATCGAGGAGGAACTTGGGACGACGGCGCCGCGACAGCGGCCACAGGCGGGTGCCGGCTCCGCCGGCGGGAATAATCACGTGGAGGTCACTCATGCCCCCAGTATCGCAGATACGACGAGGGGGCGAGG
>USPB01000060.1 GCA_900556405.1 uncultured Actinomyces sp. | reverse complement strand
TGTTGTTCAGCCTTTGAACCGATATCCCGGAGGACACGATGAAGCGCATGCGCGATGGCTCGTACACGATCAAGCCAACCTACAAGGTTGGCGAGCACGACATCGTGCCCGACATGCTGGCCAAGCGAGCGCTCCTGCACCCCGGCCAGGTGGCGGTCGAACAGCGCTCTTCCGTCGGCTCCATCCGCTCCCTGACCACGAGCGAGCTTCAGCGTCAGGTCGAGTACACCGCCTGTGGCCTCATCGGCCTCGGGGTGCAGGCGGGTGATGCGGTCGCGATCCTGGCCCCGACCTCGTACGAGTGGCTCCTCCTCGACCTCGCGCTCCTGTCCATCGGTGCGATCACCGTCCCGATCTACGAATCGGACTCCGCCGCCCAAATCCAGCACATCCTCACCGACGCCCACGTTACCCGGGTCTTCACCGCTACGACCCAGCAGGCCGAACTCGTGCACTCCGTCGCCCCCGAACACACGGTTTCGGTCGATTCCTTCGACCGCGGAGCCCAGCGCCTGATCGCCCGCGCCGCCGCCGGCATCACCATCGAGAACGTCCAGCAGCGCCGAGCGGCCATCTCCTCCTCGGATATCGCCACCATCATCTACACCTCGGGAACGACCGGGAACCCCAAGGGCGTAGCCCTCACCCACGCGAACTTCGTGGCCACCGCGCTCGGCGCACGCCAGATCCTCAGCGAGGTTATCGACTCCCCCGAGACCCGCCTGCTCCTCTTCCTCCCCGTTGCCCACGTCCTCGCGCGCCTCGTCATGCACGTGATCCTGTCGGGCCAGGGCGTCCTCGGATTCTCGCCCAGCATCAAGAACCTGCTGCCGGACATTCAGGCCTTCAAGCCCTCCGTGCTCCTCGTCGTCCCCCGCGTCCTCGAGAAGGTCTACAACGCGGCCTCCTCCAAGGCGGGCGGCGGCTTCAAGGGCCGCATGTTCGCGTGGAGCGCCAAGCAGGCACGCACCTTCTCCGTCGCCTCCGCGAAGACCTTCGGCCCCGGCCTGTTCAAGAAGATGCGCCACGGCATCGCCGACGCGCTCGTCCTCAAGAAAATCCGCTCGGTCCTGGGACCCAACCTGCGCTACATCGTCTCCGGCGGCGCACCCCTGGCCACCGACCTCGCCCACTTCTACGCCGGCATGGGCATCACCCTCATCCAGGGCTACGGCCTGTCCGAGACGACCGGCCCAATCGCCGTCCAGCACATCGGCAAGAACCCCGTCGGCGGCGTCGGCCTGCCCCTGCCCGGCAACTTCATCAAGATCGCCAAGGACGGTGAGATCCTGGTACGCGGCCAGTCCGTCATGCCCGGCTACTACCACCTGCCCGAGCAGACCGCCGAGGTCATGCCCGACGGCAAGTGGTTCCACACGGGTGACCTGGGCTCGATCGACCGCAAGGGCCAGCTGACCATCACGGGCCGCAAGAAGGAACTCATCGTCACCGCGGGCGGCAAGAACGTCTCCCCCGAGGTCCTCGAGGATTCCCTGGCCACACACCCGCTGATCGCCAACGTCATCGTCGTCGGCGACCAGCGCCCCTACGTCGGCGCGCTCTTCACTCTCGACGCCGACATGCTGCCCGACTGGTTGGCCAAGCACGGCCTGCCGCAGTGCTCGCCCACCGAGGCCGCCGAGCTGCCCGCCGTCCGCGAGTCCCTCGAGAAGGCCGTCGAGCGCGCCAACAAGGCCGTCTCCCGCGCCGAGTCGATCCGTAAGTTCCGCATCATCGACGCCACCTTTACGGTCGCGAATGGCTACGTCACACCGTCGATGAAGCTACGCCGCCGCAAGGTCATCACCGACTACGCCCACGAGATCGACGCCCTGTACGGCGGCCCCGTCTCCGCCGAGGCGCCCAAGAAGCGCGGGCTTTTCGGCCACGGTAAGAAGAACTGATCCCACCACGCACGGCGCACAGCGCCCACCCCACGAAAGGACCGCAATGACGGTACGTAGGCTCGCCGACGGCTCATGGGAGTCGATCGCGACCCGAGAAGCTACCGAGGACATGAACCTGCCGAAGATGCTCCACCAGCGCGTGGCGTCTCACCCCGGGCAGGTCGCGATCGAGCGCCGCTCCAATGTCGGCGCGTGGCGCCCGGTCACGATGGAGACCTTCCTCAGCGAGGCCGACTCGATTGCGCGTGGCCTCATCGGCATTGGGCTCGAGCCCGGCGACCACCTGGCGATCCTGGCACCCACCTCCTACGAGTGGGCGCTCATCGACGTCGCCGCACTGTCCTGCGGCGCCATCACCGTGCCCATCTACGAGACAGACTCGGCCTCGCAGATCGCGCACATCCTGTCCGACGCCGACGTGCGGATCGTCATTACGGCCACCACGCAGCAGGCTGAGCTGGTCGAATCCGTGCGCACCGAAGGTGTCCGCCATATCCTTTCCCTGGACCGGGGCGCCGAGCGCGTCATGACGGGCGCCGCTCAGGGTGTGAGCGTCGAGCAGGTGCGCGAGCGCACCGACGCCGTGAAACTGAGCGACGAGGCGACGGTCATCTATACCTCCGGCACGACCGGCATGCCCAAGGGCGTCGTGCTCACGCACGGCAACTTCATCTCGCCGATGCTGCAGGCCTACGACTTCCTGCCTCTCCTCATCAACGATCCGAAGTCGCGCTCTCTACTCTTCCTGCCGGTCGCCCACGTGCTCGCGCGTTTCGTTATGTACTGCCTGCTTGCGGGCCAGGGCGTCACCGCGTTCTCCCCCGACACACGCAACCTCGTCAACGACATCGCGACCTTCAAGCCGACGATGCTCCTCGTGGTTCCGCGGGTCATGGAGAAGGTCTACAACGCCGCGGCCGCGAAGGCCGGCGGCGGCATGAAGGGCCGGATGTTCGCGTGGGCTGCCAAGCAGGCGCGCGCCCTGTCCAAGGCCACCGCCTACGTCGATTCTCCCCTGCCCGAGTCTGCCGTCGCTGGTCCCGGCCCCGACACGACGCCCATTCCCGATGCTTCGGCGATGCCGTCCCCCGGCCCGTCGACCGCGCTCAAGCTGCGCGGACGCGTCGCCGACGCGCTCGTCCTGTCGAAGGTCCGCGCGATCCTGGGCCCGAACCTGCACACGATCATCTCGGGTGGCGCTCCCCTGGCCCTCGACCTCGCAAACTTCTATCGCGGCCTGGGCATCACGCTCCTGCAGGGCTACGGTTTGTCCGAGACGACCGGCCCGATCTCCGTGGAGACGCCGCAGGACTTCCCGCCGGACTCGGTGGGCTTCCCCTGGCCCGGCAACCGCATGAAGATCGCTCCCGACGGCGAGCTCCTCGTCCAGGGCATCTCCGTGTCGAAGGGCTACCACAACCTGCCCGAGGCCACGGCCGAGGCATACGTCGACGGCTGGTTCAAGACCGGCGACCTCGCCTCCATCGACGATCGCGGCCACCTGCGCATCACGGGCCGCAAGAAGGAACTCATTGTCACCGCGGGCGGCAAGAACGTCTCCCCCGAGGTCCTCGAAGAGTCCCTGTCGACGCACCCGCTCATCGCGAACATCATCGTGGTCGGCGACAACCGCCCGTACATCGGCGCGCTCATCGCCCTGGACACGGAGATGCTGCCCGAGTGGCTGGCAACCCACGGCCTGCCTGTCGTGGATGCCGCGCAGGCCGCGAACCTACCCGAGGTACGAGAATCGCTGGAGAAGGCGATCGCCCGCGCCAACCAGGCGGTCTCTCGCGCCGAGTCGATCCGCCGCTACCGCATCGTCAACGCTGCCTTCACCGTGGAGAACGGCTACATGACACCCTCCCTCAAGCTCAAGCGCCGCCGCGTCCTGACCGACTACGCCGACGAGGTCGACGCCCTGTACGCGTCGGGCGAAGCAGCGAAGAACCAGGAGTAACCCGGCACCCGCGCGGACTCTCCGTAGACACGAAGCGGCCCCGGCCTCGTTCATAGACGAGGTCGGGGCCGCATGAATTCAAAGAAGACTTCTCGAAGCCAGGTAGCAACAGTCTCTCTGTAACTTAGGTAGACAGCGATGCACAGCCATACAAACACCACAATCTGAGCGCTGACCCCCAGAAGCCACAAAAGCCAAGCTTGCTTCTCGAAGGCAATCCGATAGATTGACGTAATGTTGAAAAAAGCGATGAACCAGGTCCATACCGATGCGCAGCGGTACTCATTGCCCCAAAGCACAATGGCTGCAAGGCATGCAGAAACTGCAGCGAGGAGAATCGGAACCCACCACCCAGCCTGCATACGATAGCCGAGATAGATGGCGCTGATCGCTCCTATCATCGGATTGAGCAAGACTAGTCCAGGGCGCCAATCAACATCCGCCTGACTCTTCGGCGCGTACGCAAAGAACGCGCCGATGGACCCTAGTAGAAAGATCCAGGCGATTCCTACGCCTGGACCACTGATTGATGAATGAACTTCGGACATTGTTCTGTTCCTTTCGGTGAAGAAATAATCGAACGGATATTCGACCATCTCCCCCAGCGTACGATCCGCGGCAGAAGTCAAGCACCGAACCTCTCGGCGTGTCATATGTTTACACTCATCTTCAATGCCAACTACATCACCTTCTCCTATCCACAGATAAGATCCTTCACAGTCCCAAACCGGACCACAATTAACAAACATCAGCCCAAACCGGACTTGTCATTTTTCCCATAAAACTAAGCAAACTACTAGGCCGATAACAGTAGCATGAACAGAATTTTGGCAATTGACACACAGTTAACATAGCATTATAAACATCGCCGTATTGCCATTAGACAGCTCTGCCCTTCTACTACCACTTACTCACCGTGAACGAAGAAAATACAAGCACCTTTGAGGAGAGAGTGGCCCCGGCCTCGTTCATGACGAGGCCGGGGCCAGTTTGTACGTTGAGGGTCGCCTAGTCCCGGCTGTTGCGACCGGCGACGAATGCGCAGAACAGAGCGAGCAGGACAGCGACGCCCGCGACGGGCAGAGGAATCCAGTACGCCAGACGGTAGGCAAACTCCATGATGCCGGCGATCGCCATCGCGACCGCCAGGAACAGGTGGAAGGCTCGCGACCACAGGAAACCGCTCGAACCGCCGCTCCACAAAGACACGAGGGTCATCAGTAAGAAGACGAACGCGACCGTATAGAGCGCGCCCACGATACCCATATGCCACGTGTGCCGGGCCTCCGCCTGCACGAGAACGCACAGGCTCAGGTTTCCGATGCCCGCCACGAAGCCGCAGCTCAGGCCGAAGACGCGCGATCGACCGACCCCGCGTGCCATGAGCGCGGAGATCGTGAGCGCCGCTGCGACGCCCATGAGCGCAATGACGATGAGGTGGACCCATGCTGGCCAGTAGTACATGTGGCCGAAATAGCGGTAACCGGGAAGCATAAGGCCCATCCTAACCGCTCTGGCTACTGGGCGGCTGCGTCGCGCGCGGCCTCCTTCGCGAGAACCTCGGCGAGGTACTGGCCGGTGAAGGATTCCTCGACCGTCGCAACCTCTTCGGGCGTACCCTGCGCGACGACCGTGCCGCCTCCAGCGCCGCCCTCCGGACCCATGTCGATGATCCAGTCGGCGCTCTTGATGACGTCCAGGTTGTGCTCGATGACGATCACGGTATTGCCCTTGTCGGCAAGCGACTGGAGCACCAGAAGGAGCTTGCGGATGTCTTCGGAGTGCAAGCCGGTCGTGGGCTCGTCGAGCACGTAGACCGTGCGCCCGGTCGAACGTCGCTGCAGCTCAGAGGCCAGCTTCACGCGCTGGGCCTCGCCACCCGACAGGGTCGTGGCGCTCTGGCCGAGGCGCACGTAACCCAGGCCCACCTCGACGAGCGTGTTGAGGTGGCGGGCGATGCGCGAGATCGGCGCGAAGAACTGTGCGGCCTCGGCGATCGGCATGTCGAGCACGTCGGCGACGGTCTTGCCCTTGTACTCGACCTCGAGGGTCTCGCGGTTGTAGCGAGCACCGTGGCAGACCTCGCAGGGCACGTACACGTCGGGCAGGAAGTTCATCTCGATCTTCAGGGTGCCGTCACCCTTGCAGGACTCGCAGCGTCCGCCCTTGACGTTGAAGGAGAAGCGTCCCGGGCCGTAGCCGCGCACCTTCGCCTCCTGCGTCTCGGCGAACAGCTTGCGGATCTGGTCCCAGACGCCCGTGTAGGTCGCCGGGTTCGAGCGCGGCGTGCGACCGATCGGGCTCTGGTCCACGTGCACGACCTTGTCGAGCTGTTCGATGCCCGTGATCGTTCGGTGGCGGCCGGGCACCATGCGCGCGCCGTTGAGGCGCGATGCCAGGGTGCGATACAGGATGCCGTTGACGAGCGTCGACTTGCCCGAGCCGGACACGCCGGTGACGGCAGTGAGCACGCCGAGCGGGAAGGACACGTCGACGTTCTTCAGGTTGTTTTCGCGCGCACCCTTGACGGTCACGACGCGCTTCTTGTCGATCGGGCGTCGGGTCGGAGGCAGGACGATGCGGCGCTTGCCCGACAGGTACTGGCCTGTCAGCGATTTACGGTTTGTGAGCAGCTCCGACAGCGGGCCCGAGTGCACGACCCAGCCGCCGGTTTCGCCCGCGCCCGGGCCGATATCGACGATCCAGTCGGCGGCCTCCATCGTCTCCTCGTCGTGCTCGACGACGATGAGCGTGTTGCCCAGGTCGCGCAGGCGCTCAAGGGTGGCGATGAGCTTGCGGTTGTCGCGCTGGTGCAGGCCGATCGAAGGCTCGTCGAGCACGTACAGGACGCCGACGAGGCCGGAGCCGATCTGCGTGGCCAGGCGAATACGCTGCGCCTCGCCGCCGGAGAGGGTTCCGGCGCCGCGCGACAGCGTCAGGTAGGTGAGGCCGACATCGACGAGGAAGGCCAGGCGCGCCTCGATCTCTGTGAGGATGGGCGCGGCGATCGAGCGGGCTCGCTGCTCGAGCTCAACAGTCGAGAGGAATTCGCGAGCCTCCGAGATGGACAAGTCGGAGAGCTCGGCAATCGACTTGTCCCCGATGCGCACGGCAAGAACCTCGGGCTTGAGGCGCGCGCCGTGGCACGTCGGGCACGGAATCTCGCGCATGTAGGAGTCGAGCTTTTCGGACACTGCCGCAGACTCGGTTTCCTCGCGTTTGCGCTCAATGTACTTAACCGCTCCCTCGAAACCTGTCGTGTAGGAGCGCTCGCGCCCCCAGCGGTTGCGGAACTTCACCGTGACCTCGTAGTCCTTGCCGTAGAGGACAGCGTCCTTGACCTTCTTCGGCAGCGACTTCCAGGGCGTCCCCATCGCGAAGCCCAGCTCCTTGGAGAGGGACTCGAGGAGCTTCTTGTGGTACTTGAAGTTCGAGTTCCAAGGAATAACCGCACCGTCGGCGAGGGAGAGCTCCTCGTCGGGGACGACCAGCTCCGGGTCGACCTCGAGGCGGAAGCCGAGGCCCGAGCAATCCGGGCAGGCGCCGTAGGGCGCGTTGAAGGAGAAGGTCCGCGGCTCGATCTCGTCGAGCATCAGCGGGTGGTCGTTGGGACACGCACGCTTCTCGGAGAAGCGGCGCCGGCGCTCAGGATCGTCGGCATCCAGGTCGACGCAATCGATGACGACGAGGCCATCCGACAGGCGCAGGGCAGTCTCGACCGAGTCGGTCAGGCGCTGACGCATGCCCTCGCGCACAACGAGACGGTCGACAACAACCTCGATCGTGTGCTTCAGCTTCTTCTCCAGCTTGGGCGCGTTTTCGAGACGCACCATCTCGCCGTCGATGATCGCACGCGTGTAGCCCTCGGAGCGCAGCTCGTCGATGAGATCCTGATACTCGCCCTTGCGGCCACGCACGACAGGGGACAGCACCTGGAAGCGCGTGCCCTCGTCCATCGTGCGCACGCGGTCGACGATCTGCTGAGGAGTCTGCGCCTGGATGCGGGCACCACACTCGGGGCAGTGCGCCACACCCGCGCGGGCGTAAAGCAGACGCAGGTAGTCGTGAATCTCCGTGATAGTGCCGACGGTGGAGCGCGGGTTACGCGACGTCGACTTCTGGTCGATGGAAACGGCGGGCGACAGGCCTTCAATGAAGTCCACGTCGGGCTTATCCATCTGTCCAAGGAACTGACGCGCGTAGGAGGACAGGGACTCCACGTAGCGGCGCTGTCCCTCGGCGAAGATCGTGTCGAATGCGAGGGAGGACTTACCGGATCCGGACAGGCCGGTGAAGACGATCATGGAGTCTCGGGGCAGCTCGAGACTCACGTCCTTAAGGTTGTGTTCGCGGGCACCCTGGATGATTAGCTTGTCATGCACCATTCGATACTATCCGTCATCTAGGCAAATGCCGGGATCAGGGCTAGTGTTATGCGTATGGCTTACTACGCAGTTGAATACGTCTACAACCCGTCGATGACCGAGACCATGGACGAGGTTCGCCCGACGCACCGCGCGTTCCTGTCCGGCCTGCTCGAGCAGGGAATCAACATTGCGTCCGGTCCCCTCGTTGGCGAGATCCCCGGCGCCCTGATCCTCATCAACGCCGAGAGCCAGGCCGACGTCGAGCGCATCCTCAACGAGGATCCCTTCTACGTCGCGGAGGTCATTCAGGCACGCCTCATCCGCGAGTGGAACCCCGTCATTCGGGCGTTCTGATCGCAGCAAACGAACGAGGCCGGGGCCGGGTTCACACCCGACGCCGGCCTCGCTTCGCATCCGCCTGAGCTCAGCCCTCCAAGGAGCGAGCAAACTGGCGCGCGTAGAAGATGCGCTGAGCGACCTCGATGAGGAGGGCGGCGCAGGCACCGACGCACGCGATAACGAGCCACTCGTAACTCGACGGGGCGACCATCGAGAAGAAGTGGCGCACGGGCGGAATGAGCACGCCACCCACGGTCGCGGAAATGACGCTCACCAAGAGCACCCACTTCCAGGTCGACAGCGGACGCGAGGTGATGACGAGAAGCCAGATGGCGCCCAGCATGAGGGAAAGAATCGCGGCCGTGGACTCGCGCGCCTGCGGGGGACCATCGACGATGCCGAAGGCGGTGAGGGCGGCGGCTGCCAGGATGATGCCCGTCGGCATCGCGAGCGACAGCGTCCGCTTCAAGAATCCGGGCACGTAGCGGCGCGGGTTCGGCCACAGCGCCAGGAAGAACGCGGGAATACCGATGGTCAGCGAGTCGATGTAGCTGAACTGGCGCGGCAGGAACGGGTAGCGCCAGCCGACCAGCGCCGTCACGATGACGAGGACGGCCGCGTAGGTGGTCTTCGCCAGGAACAGCGAGGAGACGCGTTCCATGTTGGCGATGA
This sequence comes from uncultured Actinomyces sp., assembly GCA_900556405.1. Classification (GTDB taxonomy): domain Bacteria; phylum Actinomycetota; class Actinomycetes; order Actinomycetales; family Actinomycetaceae; genus Pauljensenia. The sequence continues at coordinate 936 of USPB01000060.1, read as the reverse complement.
TGCGGCGGCCCTCCGACAGGACACCCGGCAGCACCGAGAACTTCGAGTCGACCAGGACGATCTGCGCGACCGCCTTCGTGGCCTGCGTACCGTTGCCCATCGCGATACCCAGGTCGGCATCCTTGAGCGCGAGTGCGTCGTTCACGCCGTCGCCCGTCATGGCGACGCAGTGGTCGCGCGCCTGGAGTGCACCGACCATCGCACGCTTCTGCTCGGGAGTCACGCGCCCAAACACGTCGTGGTTCTCGATTGCGTCGATGAATGCCTCGGAGGTCAGGTCCTCCGGCAGGTCTCGCGCGTCCATGAGGCGCGCGGGCGAGCCGTCGGGAGCGGTTAGGCCCGCCTGCGCGGCCAGCGCGCCCACCGTCGTCGGGTTGTCGCCCGAGATGACGCGCACGTGCACGTCCTGGGACCGGAAGTACTCGAGAGTCTCGGCCGCATCGGGGCGCAGGTCCTCCTCGAGGACCACGAGGGCTGCAACACGACGGCGTGCGGGAAGCTCGTCATCGATTACAGCCTCGTCGGCGTGGACGAGGGCCACCACGCGGGAGCCTTCCTGAGCGATGCCACGCACCTTCGCGAGGAGTTCGGCATTGGCAGCCGAGGCCTCGTCGATGATGAACTCGGGGGCACCGAGGATCCAGGATTCACGCTCACTCCCCCACGCGCTCCACTTGCGGGCCGAAGAGAAGGGGACGGACCACTCGATACGCTCGGCTGCGCCTGAGCACTCAGACTCGCCGAGGTGCTCCCAAATGGCCTCCGCGGTCGCGTTGGTACGATCGCTTGCTGCGCTCGCCAGAGCGCGGAGGACCGAGGCCTCGTCACCGGAGACGACTTCGACGCCCCGCACGCGAATGCCGCCGGTGGTGAGCGTACCCGTCTTGTCGAGGCACAGGCAGTCCACACGCGCGAGGACCTCGACGGCGGGGAGTT
>USPB01000059.1 GCA_900556405.1 uncultured Actinomyces sp. | reverse complement strand
GGTAGGTGGTGACGACCTCGTGGAGGACCTCGGCGGTCGCGCGCACGTCCGCCAGGTCGATGTGTTCGTCGTGTGCGTGCAGCTGGGAGTAGACCTGCCCCAGGCTCGCACCGCTATCCACGGCCCCGAAGCCATACCCGATGCCGCCCAGCCTGCGGGCGACGCGCAGGTCGGATCCGCCGGGGAAGAGGACGGGGACGACACTCGCCCCCGGGTAGCGCTGCGTCAGCGCCGCTTCGATCGCTCGGTACAGGTCGGTATCGATTGACGAGGCCGTGGCGGCCTCACTCAGGAGACGCTCGATAGTCACGTGTTGGGCGAGGTCGCCGAGGGCCGCGGTGATAGCGGCATCCACGTCATCGTCGTCGATGCCGGGCAGCGTGCGGATGTCCAGCTCGAGGGTGGCGTGGGAGGGCATGACGTTGATGGGCCCGCCCGAGCGAGCCACCGTCTGGGCGACGGTTACATGGGAGATCGCGTGCGCGAAGGCCGCCAGGTCCCCGAACTCGGAGTAGTCGCCCTCGTAGGTGCCGTTGATCAGACTTGTTTCAGTCGTTTCATCAAACTCGAAGGCGCGCACGAAACCCGCCCACACCTCGTCCGTGGCGGTGGGCCAGCGGGCGGCGGACAGCGCCGCGCTCACCTGGGCGAGTCGCTCGACGGCGCTCGTGCGCCCCAGCGGGACCGAGCCGTGGCCCGCGTCGCCCCGGATGTGCAGGCGGCGCTGGGCGGCACCCTTTTCGCCGACAACCACGACGACGCTATCGCCTCCGCGGCGACCGCGAATGTGTGCCCCTCCCATTTCGGAGAGGGCCGCGTCCCACGGGAAGGCATCCGGCTTGTTGTCGCCGATCCACGGGACGCCGAGTCCTCCTCGTGCTTCCTCGTCGGCCGCGGCCACGAACACCAGGGAACGCGCGGGAGGATTGCCGCCCTGAGCGCGGCGGGCGACCTCGCGGGTCACGACGGCCATCGCTGCGGTTAGGTGGAGCATGTCGACGGTGCCGCGCCCCCACATGACGTCGTCCTCGATCTGCGCGCCGAAAGGATCGCGCGTCCACTTGGCCGTATCCACGGGCACGACGTCCGTGTGCCCGAGGAGTGTCAGGGGCGTGCCGGCGCTGCGCGGATCCGATCCTTCGACCGTGACCACGAGGGTGGTGCGCCCCGGGTGCGGGGTGATCCGCTCGATCGAGACGGGCAGGCCCGCGAAGAAGTCCTCGAGGAGGTCGGCGGCGCGCTCCTCCCCGCCCGAATCGGCGGTCAGGTCGTTGACGCAGCCCAGGCGTACCAGGCGTGCCAGCAGGTCGACGGTCTGTTCACCCAGCGATTGCGTACTCACGATGATCCCCTTCCCAGCGGGGGCCTCGTCCCGGCTCCCGCCTCTGACACCACGGTATCCCCACGCGCTCACGTTCACCCGACCGCGCCACGAGAGGAACTTTTGTAACGGCACATGTGAGCGACGCGCCGGGAGCTCACAGGCCCAGCATTGGACCGAAATGCATGGGGAAACGTAGGCTAGTGGGGCAAACAGTCCACGACTCGGATGGAGACAACTCAATTATGGCCATGAACACCCGTGCGCAGGCGCCTCGCGTGCCCGACCGCGCCGCCCCCGAAGGCCTCGAAGCCAAGTGGGGTGAGGCCTGGGAGGACCAGGGCACCTACGCCTTTGACCGCAACGCGACGCGCGAGCAGGTGTACTCGATCGACACTCCCCCGCCGACGGTATCCGGCTCCCTGCACATCGGCCATGTTTTCTCCTACACGCACACCGACGTCGTGGCCCGCTACCAGCGCATGATGGGCAAGTCCGTGTTCTACCCGATGGGTTGGGACGACAACGGCCTGCCCACCGAGCGCCGCGTGCAGAACTACTTCGGCGTGCGCGTGGATGCGACGCTGCCCTACGACCCCGACTTCGAGCCCCCGCACGTGGGCGGCGACGGCAAGTCGATCAAGGCGCGTGACCAGAAGCCGATTTCCCGTAAGAACTTCGTGGAGCTGTGCGAGCGCCTCACCGTCGAAGACGAGGCTCAGTTCGAGGCGCTGTGGCGCTACCTGGGCCTGAGCGTGGACTGGAAGCAGAACTACCAGACGATCGGCGCGCGTGCACGCAAGGTCGCCCAGGCCGCGTTCCTGCGCAACCTGGCGCGCGGCGAGGCCTACCAGGCCGAGGCCCCGGGCCTGTGGGACGTCACCTTCCAGACGGCGGTCGCCCAGGCTGAGCTGGAGAGCCGCGAGTACCCGGGCTTCTACCACCGCCTGGCCTTCCACATCACCGACGCCGAGGCCGCCGCGAAGGCTGCCGCCGCCGGCGCGCCCGTCGAGGACGGTGTGGACGTGTGCATCGAGACGACCCGTCCTGAGCTGCTGGCCGCCTGCGTCGCCCTGATCGCCCACCCGGACGACGAGCGTTACAAGCCGCTGTTCGGCACGACGGTTGCCTCCCCCGTGTACGGCGTCGAGGTGCCGATCCTGCCCCACCCCGAGGCCGAGATGGACAAGGGCGCGGGCATCGCCATGTGCTGTACCTTCGGCGACACGACCGACATCGACTGGTGGCGTGACCTGGAGCTGCCGCTGCGCGCGATCCTGCGCAAGGACGGCCGCATCATCACTGAGACCCCCGAGTGGATCACGACCGATGCGGGCCGCGCGGCTTTCGAGGAGATCACCGGTAAGACGACGTTCTCCGCGCGCGAGGCCGTGGTGGCCGCCCTGCGCGAGTCGGGCGAGCTGAAGGGCGAGCCGACCAAGACGATGCGTCAGACCAACTTCTTCGAGAAGGGCGACAAGCCCCTCGAGATCGTCACCTCGCGCCAGTGGTACATCCGTAACGGTGGCCGCGCGTGGACGAACCCGGCCTCGGGCAAGGATCTGAACGAGGAGCTCATCGGCCGCGGCCGCGAGCTGGAGTTCCACCCCGACTTCATGCGCGTGCGCTACGAGAACTGGGTGAAGGGCCTGAAGGGCGACTGGCTGGTGTCCCGTCAGCGCTTCTTCGGCGTGCCGTTCCCGCTGTGGTACCGCGTGGACGCGGACGGCCAGGTGAACTACGACGACATCATCACCCCGTCTGAGGCCGCTCTGCCGGTCGACCCGTCGACGGACGTTCCGGAAGGCTACACGGAGGATCAGCGCGGCGTGGCCGGCGGCTTCGTGGGCGAGCTGGACATCATGGACACGTGGGCGACGTCCTCGCTGTCCCCGCAGCTGGCGTGTGGCTGGCTGGATGACGAGGATCTGTTCGCTCGCACGTACCCGATGGATCTGCGCCCGCAGGGCCAGGACATCATCCGTACGTGGCTGTTCTCGACCGTGGTTCGCGCGGACCTGGAGTTCGGTGCGCTGCCGTGGAAGCACGCCGGCCTGTCGGGCTGGATCCTGGATTCGGACCACAAGAAGATGTCGAAGTCCAAGGGCAACGTCGTGACCCCCATGGGCATCCTGGAGAAGTACGGGTCGGATGCCGTGCGCTACTGGGCGGCGTCGGCTCGCCTGGGCCTGGATGCGGCGTTCGACGAGCAGCAGATGAAGATTGGTCGCCGCCTGGCGATCAAGGTGCTAAACGCGTCGAAGTTTGCCCTCACGATGGGCGGCGAGGGCGCGGCGATCGATCTGGATCCGGCGCTGGTGACGGTGCCGCTGGATCGTTCGGTGCTGGCTGCGCTGGCCTCCGTCATTGACGAGGCCTCGGCTGCGCTGGCGTCCTACGAGCACTCTCGCGCGCTGGAGGTCACGGAGTCGTTCTTCTGGACGTTCTGTGACGACTACCTGGAGCTGGTGAAGGAGCGCGCCTACAACCGTGATGGCGCGTGGGACGAGGCCTCGGCCGCGTCTGCCCGTGCGGCTCTGGCAATCGTTATTGATAACGTGGTGCGTCTGCTGGCCCCCTACCTGCCGTACGTGACGGAAGAGGTGTGGAGCTGGTACCGCGAGGGCAGCGTGCACGTCGCGCCGTGGCCGGTTGCATCCGATCTGGCGGGCGTCGAGGGCGATCCTTCGGTGCTCGAGGCCGCGTCGTCCGCTTTGATCGCGCTGCGTCGCGTGAAGTCTGAGGCGAAGGTGTCGCCGCGTACGCCGTTCCTGGCGGTGACGGTCCGCGCCCCGCAGGCTCAGGTGGAGGCCCTGGAGTCCGTGAAGGGCGACCTGGAGGCCGCATCGAAGGCCGTGGGCACCCTCACCGTGGCTGCCTCCGACGACGCTGAGGCCACCGAGGCCGTTGTCGAGTCCTTCGAGCTGGGCGAGGCTCCTGCTAAGCGCAAGGGCTGATCGCTAGGCTGCTGGGGGGCCGCCCGTGGAACACCACGGGCGGCCCCCTTGTGCATACCTATTTCGCAACCGCACCGCGCGACGCAGAGACTGAGACTCACCACACTTATTCTTGTACTTGTCAGACAAGTGCATAACGCACACAGACGAGCTCTTCCACCGCTAGGCTGCAACTGTCAAGACACAACCCAAAGGAGGGCACATGATCACCGAAGTAGACCTCAGCGGAACCCCATGCTTCGCACCTGATGCCAAGCTAACAGGCCTGAAGAACATCAATTTCATTTTTGGACCAAACGGCTCCGGAAAGACAACTCTCTCAAACAAGATTCAAACAATCAATCTAGAGGAAATAGAGACTGAAATCCAAGAGATTGCAGTATTTAACCGCGACTACATTAAAGACTCATTCCGCGAATGCCAGGCACCAGGACACATTACACTAGGGAAAGAGAACTCGGTACTCAAAGATGAAATTGACCAACTAACCGAGCAACTCAAACAACGCGAGGAGAAACTCGAAGAAACGCAAACAAAGATTAAGGAGGCTGAAAGAGAGCGAGAGAGACTGCTCAATGTTACACAATCAAGCATTGGGCCAAGACGAAAGCAACTCGCAGCAATCTTCAAAGATTACAATTCACTCTACGCCAAATCAAATCCAATAATTCCCGGAAATAATCCCACACTACTTACCAAACTATTACAGTTCAAGAGTTCAAAAAACGCCACATCCTCAACAAATTATGACACTATTGAGAAAATACTCGACATATTAAAACACATTCCGGAAGCGGACGCCACCGAAATCGTCATGCCATCAATCCCGGAGACAAACTACACACTATCAAGTATTGAAACGATACTAAAAACCACCATTACCCTGAATAATGATTCCACAATGTCGGCATTTATCGACAAACATAACCTACACGACTGGATCCGTCGCGGATTGGCAACAGTAGAGACCGATAACCTCTCATCATGCCCTTTCTGCCAACAAAGACTCACAGACCAGCTAATCGATGAGCTAAAGAAGGTTTTTGACAATCGACACGAGGCACACATTCAAGCGATCACCAAAGCTAATGACGCAATCAAAACCTATATCACAAATTGCGAAACATTAACAACGAACCTTACTACAAATCCAGATTATAAGTCAATTGAATATAATACTCCTCTCACCATTATCAACAAAACTTTGAGCGAGATCAGACACACTCAAAGCAAGTTGGAACAGAAGGCTATTGAATCTAACAGAATCTTATCAACAGAACTCTCAGAAGATCCATTCCAGATAATCAGGGAACAACTAACACTCATAACATCACAGATAACCGACCGTAACAATGCCATTAACGCAGGAAAAGGCAAGCGAACTGAAGCAATTCGAATCGCTCGAACCGCGCTCTACGAATATCTTACGTGCGTTGAATTTCGCGACATTCTTGACACCTACCTTCATGCACTTGCCACAATCAACGCAACGACGCCAACCGATGCTGACCTTAATTCGATAAAGCAGGCAATTAGACACATCCGCACTGAGATAGACAACAAACTATCTAAAATCACACAGGTTGGCGAAAAAATGACATTCATCAACCAAATTCTGGCTTATATCGGATTCAATAGTTTCAGCCTAACAACACCCGAGCAGACGCCAAAATTTTCGAACCCTGAATTTCCATCTGGACAGTATATACTCGTTCGTCACTCTAAGGATGGAACCGACAACCCAATCGATACATCAACACTTTCCGAAGGGGAGCGAACATTACTCACTTTCCTATACTTTATTGCGAAGTATTACAAGGATGGAAAAGGATCCTCTACCACTGCTAACCTACTCTCAACACTCCTAGTTATCGACGACCCTATTGCCTCCACCGATGCCGAAACCTTCTTCCTCATCACCAACATTATTCGACGTCTATTGGACCAAGTTTCCAGTCCTAATAACAACAGCTCCGTAAAACAAGTTATCATCACATCTCACAATACAAGGTTCCTAAAGGAGGTAGCTTTCAACTATCTGAATGAAAAGGAATCTGATTCGAAGGCTTGTTATTACTTCATTCAGAAAGGCGAGACGGGCTCTTCAGTGCTTGGCCCTAACGCCAGCTCCCTCATTACCAACGAATACAATGAACTGTGGGCCGAGGTGAGACGCTGCAACAAAATTGTCGTTAAGGCACACAAAGATCACGTAACTCCTCCAGCATTCCCACTCCTTGGAAACACAATGCGCCGCATCATCGAATCCTATTTCCTTGACATCGGGGGGCTCGGAACGATTACTTCACTTAGCAAGTCTACTGATAGCGGAACCGCAACGTTGCTCGCATTTTGCAATTCATCATCACACTCATCGATTGGTTCAGACATTTACGACATCCTCCGTATGAATTCATTTAAACTTCTTTCTGCTTTCAAACGCGTATTCGAGACTCTCGACGGAGGGCAACATATTGGCCATTACAGAATGATGATGCGCGACCGACCAGGGGACACATCACCACAGAATGGTTGATCGATCGGCCATATTTAGAGGATGACATGGCTCAATACTTCGTAGATTCTTGAGACCGAGGCTTTCGGGCCGCCCGTGGGGAACCACGGGCGGCCCTTTGTTTGTCTCCAGCGTTGAGAGACACAACGCTATGCGCGGCTGATCTGCGCGTTTGCAGCTTAGGGTGTAGCCATGGCAATCAAGACGCTCGACGAGTTCCTCGCGACCATCCCCGACAACGACAATCGGGCGCGGATGGTGGAGGTATTGGACTGGGTAGCGCAGCACTACCCGGAGCTGGAGCTACGCATCGCATGGAACCAGCCGATGTTCACCCACCACGGGACGTACATCATCGGGTTCTCGGCAGCCTCCAAGCACATGGCAATGGTCCCCGAACGCGCTACCATGATCCGCTTCGAGCCGGTCATGCGTGAGAGAGGCACGGACTTCGGAAAGATGTTCGCCCGCCAGCCCTGGAACAAGCCCCTCGACTACGAACTCCTCGACGCCTTCATTCAGCACCAACTCGCGGAAAAGCGAGACATCACGTCGTTCTGGCGCCCGAAGTCATGAACATGCCACCACAAAACGACACACAACCTCCTAACAACTTGTACAATTAGTACATGTCAACAGCTACACTTTCCGATTTTCGCCAGAACCAGGCTCAGTACATCGCCGCCGCCCAAGTCGAACCCGTCGAGCTGCGCTCGCGCGGCGCACAGACCCGCGCAGTTCTGGTCTCTCCCGCTTTCTACGAAGAGGCAATCGCTGCCCTCGAAGCACGGCGGGAAGCCCGCGAGCGCGAGGAATACGAGACGTGGCTCCGTGAGAATGCTCTACCCGCCCTCGAACACTACCTTGAGCACCCGGAAACTGCGCACACTCTCGATGAGCTGACTGCTGCATGGGGACTGAAGTAGTGGCACCCCAACGACGCCTTGCTATTGGCGATACTGCATACCGCGACCTCGTCAACTTTCGCGGCGAGCTTCTGACCCTCACGGGCTCAGAACAGACAACCGATGCTTACCTCTCTGCCCTACGCGGTTTTCTGTCCCGTCTCACTGAGTTTCCTCATCGCGGTGAAGCGCGTCCCGATCTTCACCCGTCAATCCGGGTGATAGGTTTTCGCCAGCGGCTTCGCATCGTTTTCGCTGTGATGGAGGATCAGGTTGTCATACTCGCCGTGCAGTCTGCGAGGCAAGGAAGAGTTACCTTACCTGAATCTGTCTATCAGTTCCTTGAGGTCCTTGACGGCGACGTCAGGTAGCACAAACAGCATCCTCAGTTTGGGGGTTTTACTCCCCCACGCTTGGGGCGCGTAGGATAGGGGAAGCAGTAGCAGCGCCGCTGGCCAACAAACCGCAGCGCAGACCGCCCAGCAACCAGGGAGCACGCATGACGACGAAGGACACCCCGGCCTCGTCCAACGACGACGAGACGACGCAGGCGCAGACGACCACCGAGGCCCTCGAGTGGCACGCCCCCGTCCTGGTGCGCATCGATGAGCACACGACGATCCCCCACCTGCTCAAAGAACGCGTGCAGCGCGGTGCCACCCGCCCGCTCATCCTGCGCAAGATCGGCATCGGCGACACGTGGCGCTCCATCACGGCGCGAGAGTTCTACGACGAGGTGCACGCGCTCGCCGCCGGCCTCATCGCGCGCGGCCTCGAGCCGGGCGACCGGGTCGCCATCATGAGCCGCACCCGCTACGAGTGGACGCTCCTCGACTTCGCGTGCTGGGCGGCTGGCCTCGTGCCCGTGCCCATCTACGAGACCAGCTCCATCGACCAGGTTGCCCACGTCCTCGTCGACGCGGACGTCACCCTCATCATCACCGAAACCGTGTCCATGGCCGAAATCGTGCGCGCGGCCGCCGAACGCGAAGGCCGCGCCAACACGCACGTCCTCTCCCTGGACTCCGAGGCCATCGAGACCCTGATCGCGGACGGCGCGGCCACCCCTCGCGAGCGGGTCCTCGCCCGCTCCGAGGCCCTCACGAAGGACGACATCGCAACCATCGTCTACACGTCGGGCACGACGGGCACGCCCAAGGGCACGGTCCTGAGCCACGAGAACTTCACGAACCTGTGCCTGAACGCCCACTCGTGGATGCCGGAGATCGCTGCGGGCAAGGACTCGCGCCTGCTTCTCTTCCTGCCCCTCGCCCACGTGTTCGCACGCTTCCTGCAGGTCTTCCAGATCAGCGGCAACGGCGTCCTCGGCCACGCATCCAACATCAAGAACCTCCTCAACGACCTGGCGTCCTTCCGCCCGAGCTACCTCCTGGTCGTCCCGCGCGTGCTGGAAAAGATCTACAACTCGGCGGACACGAAGGCGTCCGGCCCCAAGCGCAAGATCTTCCGCTGGGCGGCCAAGGTCGCGATCGCCTACTCCCAGGCCCTCGACACGGAGGAAGGCCCCAGCGCGTCACTGAAGGCCCAGCACGCCCTGGCCGACAAGCTCGTCTACCAGCAGATCATCCGCCTGGTGGGCGGCAACGCGGACTACATCGTGTCGGGCGGCGCTCCCCTGGCGACCTGGCTCGCGCACTTCTATCGCGGCGTCGGCATCCCCGTCCTGGAGGGCTACGGCCTGACCGAGACAGTCGGCCCGGTCTCGGTGAACACGCCCCGCCTGTCCAAGATCGGCACCGTGGGCCCGGCCCTGCCGCCCATGTCCTTCAAGATCAGCGACGAGGGCGAGATCCTCCTCAAGGGCTCGAGCGTCTTCCAGCGCTACCACAACGACCCCGAGGCCACGGCCGCCTGCTTCACCGACGACGGCTGGTTCCGCACGGGCGACCTGGGGTCCCTCGACCGCGACGGCTACGTGTCCATCACGGGCCGCGCGAAGGAGATCATCGTGACGGCGGGCGGCAAGAACGTCGCCCCGGCCAGCCTCGAAAACCCGATGCGCTCCCACCCGCTCATCTCCCAGGTCCTGGTCGTCGGCGATCAGCGCCCCTTCGTCGCCGCGCTCATCACGCTGGACGCGGAGATGCTGCCCGATTGGCTCGCCGCACACTCGCTGCCCCCGATGAGCGTGGCCGAGGCGGCCACGAACGTCGAGGTACTGGCCTCCCTGGAAAAGGCGGTGGCCTCCGCGAACGAGCACGTCTCGCGCGCCGAGTCGATCCGCAAGATCAAGGTCCTGACCACCGACTTCACGGAGGCGAACGGCCTGCTCACGCCCTCACTGAAGGTCAAGCGCGCCGAGGCCACGCGCCGCCTCGCATCCGTCATCGACGAGATCTACGGCGGCCCGGTACAGAACTGACGCACGCACGACCGACGCTCACTTGAACGATGCCGTGGCCGGCTCGCACTCCCCCGCTCAGTATCGGGGTTGACGAGCCGGCCACGGCTTTTGTGGGTGGGAAACCTACTGCGAGGCGAGCGCCGCTGTGGGCGGCGTACGGGCCGCTCGGATCGCG
>USPB01000058.1 GCA_900556405.1 uncultured Actinomyces sp. | reverse complement strand
CGATGTCCGCGATGGTGCCGCCGCCCTCGACCTCGCGCAACACGTCGGCCTCGCGCTCCGTCAGCGGCGACGAACCTGTCGACAGCGCTTCGAGGGCCAGGCTCTGATCAATCGCGCGGCCACCCGCCGCGACCGTGCGCACGCCGTCCGCCAGGGTTTCGACCGGCGCGTCCTTGACCATAAAGCCCGTCGCCCCCGCGTCAAGGGCGCGCTGCAGGTATCCCGGGCGCCCGAACGTTGTCACGATGAGTACGCGCACGCCCGGGAAACGTGCACGGATCGCCTGGGTGGCCGTGATGCCGTCCATGCGGGGCATCTCAATGTCGATGATGGCAACATCGACGGGTGCGGCGTCGCGGGTCGGGTCAGATGGGTCGGACGAGCCAGATGAGCCGACCAGGCGCGCCAGCTCCTCGAGGGCCTGTACGCCGTCGGCGGCGTGCGCGACGACCTCGATGTCGTGCTCCAGGTCCAGCAGCCCCGCCAGGGCGCCGCGAATCATCGCCTGATCGTCAGCCACGAGTACCCGAATCGTCACGCCACCCTCCTGTCTGTCTGCGCTTGGGGTACCAGGCTAGCGCAGGTCAGGGGATCGTTCCTTGTGGTCTCCAACCCTCAGGACGAGGCCGGCTCGCCCTCCCGGGAATCGCGCGAGATCGGGGACCGTGCGGGGCTCTGGGAGGGGCGTGATTCCGGGACCGCGCGGGATCCGAGGAGGGGCCCAGGCCTCGTCGATGAGGCCACCTGCCTGGGTAGGTCAGAACGAAAACGTCAGGACGAGCGAGCTTCGGCTTCCGCATCGAAGGACAGCGCGAGCGTCCACGTGGAGCCCGACGCGCCCCACGTGAGCGTCCCCTCGTCGCCGACCAGCTCGGATAGGCCCACGAGGCCCGACCCTGACCCTGCGCTCGACGCGGCGTAGGAGGCCGTATAACCGTCGTTCGTGACGGTCACGCTGTCCGGAGAGAGGCGGACCCGCACCCACGAGGGGCGTGCGTGCAGGATCGCGTTCGTGACGCCCTCGCGGATCACGTGAGCGGCGGCGGCCGAACGAGGACCCGACGGCGGCTCGCCCTCGTTCGTGATCTCGGCGTCGACGCGCGCGACCTCCAGGAGGGCGCGGGCCTCCTCGAGCTCCTCGGCGGGGGAGAGTGCCCGCGTGGCCGCGACGATGCGGCGAACGTCAGCCAAGGCCTCGTTCGACTGGGCGGTGACCGCGCGAATCTGCTCGCGCGCCTCCTCGACGCGACCCGCCTCCAGGAGGCGACCCGCCAGCTCGGATATCATCGTGATCCCCGTCAGCGAGTGCCCGAGAATGTCATGCAGGTCCGTGCTCAGGCGCGCACGCTCCGCGGCCTTCGCGCGCTGGATCGCGTCCTGGCGGCGCAGATGCTCGCGGGCCGAACGCTCCATGCGCCAACGCGCCACCCCCACGAAGACGAGCAGCAACACCAGGTACGAGCCCATCCACAGGGGCTCACCCTGCGCGTAAGCGGCCACACCCGCGATAGCGGTCACCGGCACGAGGCCCGCGACGATGAACCTGCCCGGCGCCTGAAACACCCACGCGACCAGCAGATACGACGTCATCATGAACGCGTGAGGGGTGTCGACGGACACCGCGTACACGAGGTAGGCGACCGTCGCCGCCGCCAGCGCCGCGTGGGAGAGGATGAACGGCCTCGTGAAGGAGTTGCGCGCGGGCAGGGGATTGGCCAGCCACGTCGCCGAATTCACGACCGCGATGAGGGCGCACAACCCGATGAGGCCCGCGCGCTGGGCCGGATCCGGAAGTTCCAGGGCGTAGGCGAGGGGAAACCCCATGAACAGCATCCACGGCGCCGCCCACGCCAGGGAGATCAAGCGCTCCTTCATGACACCAGCCTAGCGAGCCGTGTCGTGGGACGCGCCCCACCAGGCGATGCCCGCCGTGATAACCACCCACCCGACGATGTTGAGCCACGCCGCCGTCGGCATCGGGACGGTACCGGCAACCGCGTAAATCGCCTGGACGGCGCCGTACAGGGGCGTGAAGGGCGCGACGTGGGAGACGAAGGGCGGCATCTGCTCCAGCGGGATGAACATGCCGGACACGAACGCGCCGAACACCATGACGAACGCCGAAGCACTGTAGGCGTTCTCGCCCTTAATCGTGTAGCCGCAGGCCAGGCCGATGAGCGCACCGAGCGCCGACAGCGCGATGACGACCGCGGCGCTGGCCGCCCACGCGCCCGCCGTCATCTGCGAGCCCGTGGCCAGGCCAACACTGAAGCAGATGAGCGCGATGAACGCGCTCAGCGCCACCAGGGCCGTGAGGCGCACAAGGAGAATCACCCACGGCTGGATGGGCGTCAGCGCGTACATGCGCGAGATTCCGGTCGTGCGCTCGACGGACAGCGTCGCGCCGAGCGACCCGCCCACCAGGATCACGCCGTACGTGGTCATCATGACGACCATCGCGGCGGCCACGTTGCCGCGCCCAGTCTGCGTGGTGCGCGCGGCCTCGGTCATCCCGAACATCGCGTACATGAACAGGGGCAGGAGCAGGGCAAACGCCATGTTCCACGGGTTAAGGATGTGGGACAGGAACGTCGCGCGCCACAGCTTCCCCGCACCCGTGAAGGGGGAGGGGATCGGTCGGTCGGTGGGTCGCGCGGGTGCGTGGGTGGTCATGATGCCTTCTTCGTGTGTCGTGTCTGGGTTCGTCTTGCGCGGGCTTCGGCGTCGGCCTCGGGACGAGGCTTGGGCCGGCTCATCGGGGCGTGCGTTCGTCGCGCTCACTCGGCGTCCGCGTGGGAGGTGATGCGCTCGAAAACGTCTTCGAGGTCCTCGTTGTCTGCGACGACCTGCTCGGTGGGAGCGTCCAGGAGGACCTTTCCGGCGTCGATGATGACGATGCGGTCGGCATCCTTGCGGGCCTCGGTCAGGTAGTGCGTGGCGAAGAGGAGCGTGCGGCCCTCCGCGGCCTCGGCGCGCATCGTCTCCCAGAAAGCGCGGCGGGCCAGCGCGTCCATGCCGGCGGTGGGCTCGTCGAGGATCAGGAAGTCCGGATTGCCAGCCAACGCGAGGGCGAGGCGCACGCGCTGCACCTCGCCGCCGGAGAGCTTGTTGAGCGGCCGCTTGGCGAGCTGCGTCAGGTTCGTGCGCTCCAGGAGCTCGTCGGTGGGGATCGGGTTGGCGTGCATCGCGGCGACCAGGTCGATCGTGTTGCGCACCTTTCCGTCGCGCGGCAAGGCACCGGACTGGAGCATGGCGCCGACGAGTGAGCGGCGCACGGCCTCGCGCGGGTTCATCCCGTAGACGCTGATGTCACCCTGCGTGGGGGTGGCCAGGCCGAGGACGATGTCCAGGAACGTGCTCTTGCCGGCGCCGTTGACGCCGAGGAGCGCCACGATCTCGCCGGGCATGAGGGTCAGGTTCACGCCGCGCAGCGCGTCGACGTGGCCGAAAGACTGGTGGATGTTCGTCGCCTGAAGGGCGGGCGTTGCTTCTGTGTTCATGACTCCCAGTCTGCGCTCGTATCAATGGGGCCGGAAGTGCCCTTTGATGCAGGAGGAGCCATGACAAATGTCAGGGGTATCTCCCGAAAGTCGCACGTAATTTAATGCGGTCACTTTTTGAGATAGCCTGTGAACGTTGCAATTCCAAGGATGGTAATTCAGCTTTTGAAGCGGTCGTCGGGGAATTACGTGCGAAATAGCGGGTTGCCGCTCGCAATAGCGGGTTCGCGTGTACGCAACAAACCATGCCAGAGGCCGAATCCGCCAAAACGCAGACCCATTCAGCCGAAACAGCCTGTTTTCAGCGATTTTCGCCCAATGAGTCTGCACTTTGGCCACACCACCACCGCAAACTGCGAGCTCACCGCCGCCAATCGGGGGAATTGCACTACACGAGGGTCCAACACGCCGTCGGCCAGCTCCTAATGCCACAAAACCTCATCAATGCCGATCCAAGGTCGTCACACACCCTACAAGACCGGCGGAGGTTACATAACCAGGCCACAGAGCCGACGAGCGACCGGCCAGAAAAAGAAAATCGTACGCAATTCCCGACGATCTACCTTCTGAGACTCCTAGAAACCCCACCATTGCAACGTTCTGACATACAGTTTGAAAGAGATGCAGAGGAATTGCATGCAACACAGTTGAGCAGCCGGAGCAGGATCACTCATTACAGAAGCAGATGATAGCATCAGCAATCTCCGCAATGAGTGACGTACTTCACATTCATTCAGGTGGACTAACTTCAAAAGAGGTGTATAATAAATTAGCTTAACGTACTCGCAATACGTTAAGCACAAGTTTCGAGTCTGCGTGCATCGACCGCACGCCCTACCTTCAGGAGGACCTCATTTTCAACATCATTGATGTTAATATAAATACAATCAATGTTCAAGGCGAGGAGGTGAACATCACACGGGATGGCCCGGGCGACAACTGGCACCCATCTCCCAAATGGCTGGCAGTAGCAGCACTCTTCTGCTTGACGCTAGTTTCTATAAGAATGGCAGGCATTGACTCCGAACAAGGAGTCACGCTCCTGCGCGAGATACTCAAAACAGCAATTGAGGTCATATAACAATATTCAAGCTGCAGGTTCTTACCCGCAGCAATGACCGACCACTTAGCCATGGACAGTCATCACTTAGGCAACGCGCACCCGCAAGTCGAGCAGCACACACCCCTACAGATGACTGTAACAAAACCGCCCGGCCCCAATGGGGCCGGGCGGCAGTGGCGGTAGCGCTGGGATTTGAACCCAGGGTGGCTGTGACACCACACAGCATTTCGAGTGCTGCACCTTCGGCCGCTCGGACACGCTACCTTACCCGGATACTCTACTACAGAACACCCCGGGCAGCGCAAATCGACCGGGCAGGCTGGGAGCAGGGCCACAACGCCGAAAGATCACAAGGAGCACACAAAGCAGCCACCACCTCCCCGTTGAGAACAGTTGAAAACAAGATTAAGCGACCGCATACCATTCACGAGCGTGCATACATGCTCTACTCTTGCAGGGTATCTACTCAACGCAGCGAAAGGATTTTTCGTGTCTGCGCCAACTGCGGCGAAGCAAACGTCGCTCAAAGAATTGACCCTGCGTGGCATCATCATCGGCGGCATTATTACGCTGGTGTTCACGGCTGCGAACGTGTACCTGGGTCTCAAGGTCGGTTTGACGTTCGCAACGTCGATTCCGGCGGCCGTTATTTCGATGGCGGTTCTGCGCTTCTGGGGTGATCACACGGTCCAGGAGAACAACATCGTTCAGACGATCGCGTCGGCGGCGGGCACACTGTCGGCGGTTATCTTCGTTCTCCCCGGCCTCGTGATCGTCGGCTGGTGGAGCGGCTTCCCGTACTGGGAGACCATGTTCGTGTGTGCGGTCGGCGGTGCGCTGGGCGTTATGTATTCGATTCCCCTGCGTCGCGCGCTCGTGACGGGCTCGGACCTGCCCTACCCCGAGGGCGTGGCGGGCGCTGAGATCCTCAAGGTTGGCGATTCGACGGATTCCGGCGAGGATAACAAGCGCGGCCTGCTCGCGATCACCTGGGGCGCCCTGGCCTCGGCGGCGATGGCCCTGTTCGGCTACCTGAAGGTGACGGCCTCCGAGGTCGGCACCGCTTTCAAGATCGGTTCGACGGGCACGATGCTCTCGACCTCCCTGTCCCTCGCCCTGATCGGCGTGGGTCACCTGGTCGGTATGACGGTGGGCGTCGCGATGTTCATCGGCATGGTGATTTCCTACGGCGTCCTGTTGCCTCTGTACGCGAATGGCCAGCTGCAGGGCGCGGACGACCTGACTGACGCCCTGTCGACAGTCTTCAAGACGGACGTGCGTTTCATCGGCGCGGGCGTCATGGCGGTCGCCGCCATCTGGACGCTCATCAAGATCATGGGCCCGATTGTCCGCGGCATGTCGGAGTCGCTGCGCGCCTCGCGCGGCGCAGCGGAAGCGGGCGCGCAGGTGGACCGCACCGAGCAGGACATCCCCGGCAAGTGGGTCATCGTTTCTATCTTCGTGGCGATGGTTCCGATCGCGGGTCTGCTGTGGTGGTTCATGCGCGGCACGCAGATCGAGCACAACACGGCGGTTCTGATCGCCGTTTCGGTTCTCTTCATTCTGCTTGCGGGCCTGCTGGTCGCGGCGGTCTGCGGTTACATGGCGGGCCTCATTGGTTCGTCGAACTCGCCGGTGTCGGGCGTCGGCCTGCTGGTCGTCGTCATCACGGCGGTCGTCATCCTGGCGGTGCACGGCCGCGGTTCGACCACGGAGGAGAACACGGCGCTCATCGCCTACACGCTGTTCACGTCCGCGATCGTGTTCTGCATCGCGACGATCGCGAACGATAACCTGCAGGACCTCAAGACCGGCCAACTGGTGGGTGCGACCCCGTGGAAGCAGCAGGTCGCCCTGGTCATTGGTGTTGTTTTCGGCTCGCTGATCATTCCCCCGGTCCTGGAGCTCATGCAGAACTCCTTCGGCTTCCAGGGTGCGCCGGGCGCTGGCCCGGATGCGCTGGCAGCTCCGCAGGCCTCGCTGATTTCCTCGCTCGCGAAGGGCGTCCTCGGCGGCGGCATCGACTGGAAGCTCCTGGGTATTGGCGCGGCGATCGGCGTCGTCGTTATCATCATCGACGAGGTTCTGCGCCCCGCCACGAAGGGCAAGCTGGCCCTGCCCCCGCTCGCGGTCGGCATGGGTATTTACCTGCCTGTTTCCCTCACGATCCTGATCCCGATCGGCGGCCTGATTGGCTTCCTGTACAACAGGTGGGCTTCCAAGCAGGCGGACGCGGAGCGCGCGAAGCGTTTCGGCACGCTGGCTGCGACGGGTCTGATCGTGGGCGAGTCCCTGTTCGGCGTCATCTACGCGGGCATCGCGGGTGCGACGGGGTCGGATTCCCCGCTGGCGCTGCCGTTCATCGGTGACAGCTACACCCCCGTCGCGAACGTGCTCGGCATCGCGTTCTTCGCGGGTGCGACGTGGCTGCTCTACGGCTTCGCCCGTAAGATCACGCGCGACGCGGATCGCGAGTCGGCCTGGAAGTAGGCGCGCGCCGCCTGCGCGGGGTACGCCTCGCGTCACGCATCAGCCCCGGCCTCGTTCCTTTTCTCTGGGACGAGGCCGGGGTTCCTCATGCGCATACCCGCACAGCACGAGGCCGGACCCCGAGTCGCATACCAGCCCCCTGGCACAGCGCTTTTTGCCCACGCGCAGGAACAAAAATCCCACAATGTGGTCCACGTCCCGTTTGTCACCCACACTTATTGCGCATGTCAAGGCATATTTGCCTGTATTTCAGAAAAATTTGCCCTTTCCTGACTAATAGCAAAATGCTACTTTTATTACATGAACCACATCCTGGAACCGGACGTCACGTGGCTGCGGGACCCAGGGGCGTCGATGAACCGTCTGACGGTGCACGCGACGTGGAGGTCACGCAGGCCACTTCAGATGCTCTCGAGCACCTGGCAGGTTATCGGTGTCACTGGCACCGCTGCGGAGCTGATTGATGAGGCTCCCGTTCACCAGAATTTCAGCGCCACGTCCGTGCCTGGCATCCTGGAACTGGATGGCTCGCGGAGGTGTCCGGAGACGCAGGCGTCCCCAGACACGCAGGCGCGCTCGGGGGGTCGCCAGCTTGCTGGCGCAGTGGCCCCCACCGACGTTGTGCGCGCCTCGATTCTGCGCCGCGAGTTTTCCCTCGACGCACCTCTCAAGGAGGCGGTTGATCGCGGCTGGATGATGACTCTGACTTTCGGCGGTTTTTCGGGTCCTCTCTACGCATGGCTCGATGGAGCGTTCGTCGGTTTTAGTGCGGACGGTTTCATTCCTGCGGCTTTTGACGTGACAGGCGCGTTGCAGCCTACCCACACGCACGCGCTGGTTGTCTTGCTGATGGAGTCGCCGGTGTGCTGTCATGGCCTGTTCCGTGAGGTGTCGTTAGAGGCGAGGCCGACGGCACACATCGTTGACGTGGTACCGGTGGCGTCCCATGATGGCCATGCCGGTGAGCTGACGCTGCGGGTTGAGACGACGGGTGGCGTCGAGGTCCACGCCACGCTCATCAACGAGGCCGAACAGGAGAGGCTGTGGTCTGCGGTCGCTTCTCCGGACGAGGTTGTTGCCGCGCAGGATCTGGATGTGATCCCATGGAGCGCGGAGGAGCCGGCCCTGTACCGACTGATCGTCACGCTGCGCGATGAGGAAGGGGTCAAGGATACCGTGTCCCTTGACGTTGGCTTCCGCGACGTTGAGGCGACTGCGCAGGGTGTGACGCTGGGCGGTAAGGCACTGATCCTGCGGGGAGTGAACCGCAACGAGTGCGATGGGCGCACGGGCTTGGCTGTCAACTTGCCGGAGATGGTTGATGACATCGTGTGGTGTAAGCGCCACGGCGTGAACGCGGTTGTGATTGCGGGCGCGCCCGGCCACGCATGTTTCCTGGAGCTGGCAGACGAGTACGGCCTGTACGTCATCGACCGCGCGTCGAACGTGTACGGCCCGGGGGCCGCGCACGACGAGGCAATCGAAGCGGCGATTCGCAGGGACCGTGCGCACCCGAGCGTGATCGCGTGGAACGTGGGCGACGTCGACGAGGAGCTTCGCGCAGTCCGCGCGTTGGACCCGACGCGCCCGGAGTTCGCGGGAGGCGACTTCCCGGACCTGTATGAGGTACGCAGCGAGGAGCTGCACTATGCGCCGGTGACCGTGGCTCCTTCCTATTCGGGGGTGACGGTGCGTAACCACATGACGTTCACGTCGACGTCGGATCTGGAGTTCCTGTGCCGTGTCGTCGAGGAGGGCCACGAAACGTGGGAGTTGTCAGCGTTCCTGGATGTGGCGCCCGGTGAGACGGGGTTCCTCCCCGTTGCGTGGCCGGCCTCGGGCGTGCGCGAGGTGTCGGTGCGTTTGTCCTACAACACGGGCTGGGCGCCGGCCGGGTTTGAGATCGGGCGCGGGGTTATGCCCATGCCGTGAGGCGTCAGGGACGAGGCCGGGGACGCCGCGACGGGGTGCGCACACGAAGGGGGACAGAGCCTGCGAGCACCGTCCCCCTTCGCGACTTCGCCGCAGGCGGTCAGCGGAAGGCCGCGCGCCTCGTCGGGATGGTCGGCATGCCGAGCATGACGGAGCCGGACCCGCCGCACGACGTCGGCTCTTCGACGTCGACGAGCTGCAGGATCTCGCTATCGCGCGCCTCCGGCGACTGCAGGGCGGTGGCCAGCATGAGCTTGATGCGGTTGAGCTGGTTGACTTCGGAGGCGCCCGGGTCGTAGTCGACGGCCACGATGTTTGCCTCGGGGTAGCGGGTGCGTAGCGCGCGGAACATGCCCTTGCCGACGACGTGGTTGGGCAGGCACGCGAAGGGCTGCGCACAGATGATGTTCGGGCAGCCGTGTTCGATCATGTCGACCATTTCGGCGGTCAGGTACCAGCCTTCGCCGGCCTGGTTGCCCAGGCGTGCGATGTCCTGGGAGCGCGAGATCATCTCTTCGATGGGCCGGTGCGGCTCGAACTTGCCGTTCGTGGCCGCGAACGCGCGTTGCACGGGCTTCTCGTACTTCTTGAGCGCCCACAACACAATCGGCATGATGTAGCGCTGCTTGCCGTCGATACCCAGGTTCTCCTTGTCCCACGCGGCGGTCGCCACGGAGTTGTGGAAGAACTGCATGAGGCCGGGCAGTTCGGCCTCGCAGCCCTCGGCCTCGATGACGTCGACGGCGTGGTTGTTGGCGTCCGGGTGGAACTTCACGAGGATCTCACCGACCAGGCCGACGCGCGGCTTGCGCGGGATGTCGCGCAGGGGCAGGGCGTCGAAGGCGCGCACGCACTCGCGGATGATCTTCCCGTAGGAGACGCGCCCGCCGAGGGCTTCCACGCGTCCCGAGGTGATCCACTCCTGGACGTAGGCGTCCCACGTGCGGTACAGCTCCATCGCGGAGCCGGGCGTGGCCTCGTAGGGGCGCACGCGCAGCAGCATCGACTGGATGGCGTCGCCGATGACGAAGGCCTGGATGGCCTTGTGGATGTGGGGGATCCCCAGGTGGAAGCCGGGGTTGTCCTCGATGCCCTGGACGGACAGCGCGATGACGGGCACCTGCGGGTATCCGGCGTCGCGCAGGCCCTTACGGAGGAGGGCCGCGTAGTTGCTGGCGCGGCACATACCGCCCGTCTGCGTGATGCCGACGGCGGTGCGGTCGGGGTCGGCGCGCCCGGAGATGAACTCGTCGAGGAGCTGGCCGATGACGACGA
>USPB01000057.1 GCA_900556405.1 uncultured Actinomyces sp. | reverse complement strand
ACCGCGCGCATAAAGGGCGTCCGGCGTTGCCGGGCGCCCTTTTCAACATTCATTTCAGTCGTCAGGAGCAACAGTGGCAGACTTCGTGGATCGCGTGACTCTGCACGCGATGGGTGGTAACGGTGGTAACGGCGTTGCCTCGATTAAGCGTGAAAAGTTCAAGCCGCTGGCTGGCCCCGACGGCGGAGATGGTGGAAATGGTGGCTCGGTCATCCTGGAGGTGAGCGAGCAGGAGACCACGCTGCTGAACTACCACCGAAGCCCGCATCGTCGCGCGGATAACGGCACGCCTGGAATGGGTGATTTCCGTCAGGGCAAGACCGGAGCGGACATTATCCTTCCGGTCCCCGAGGGTACGGTCGTGAAGTCGATGTCGGGTGAGCTGCTCGCCGACCTGACGGGTGCGGGTGCGCGCTTTGTGGTGGCCGAGGGAGGGCGCGGTGGTCTCGGAAACGCTGCGCTAGCGTCGAAGGCTCGTAAGGCCCCCGGCTTCGCGCTGCTCGGCGAGCCGGGCGAGGAACGGGACGTGATTCTCGAGCTGAAGTCTGTTGCGGACGTGGCTCTCGTGGGCTTTCCGTCGGCGGGTAAGTCCTCACTGATCGCCGCGATGAGTTCGGCGCGTCCGAAGATCGCGGATTATCCGTTCACGACGCTGGTCCCGAACCTGGGCGTCGTGTCGGCTGGCGACACGCGTTACACGGTCGCTGACGTTCCCGGCCTGATTCCCGGTGCATCGCAGGGACGAGGCCTTGGCCTGGACTTCCTGCGCCACATTGAGCGCTGCGCGGTCATCGTGCATGTCCTGGACACCGCTGCTTTCGAGACTGATCGCGAGCCCGTGGAGGATCTGCGCATTATCGAGGCCGAGCTGGAGGCGTACGAGGGTGACCTGACGCAGGTGGAGGGCTACGTGCCGATCATGCAGCGTCCGCGCGTCATCGTTCTCAACAAGATCGACATTCCGGATGGTCGTGATCTCGCCGAGATTACGCGTCCGGATCTGGAGTCCTTCGGCTGGCCCGTCTTCGAAGTGTCCGCCGTGTCCCACGAGGGGCTCAAGGCGCTGTCTTTTGCTCTGGCCGGCATCGTTGAGGAGGAGCGCGCGAAGCGCCCGGCTCTCGAGGCTGCCCGTCCCGTCATCCGGCCGAAGGCCGTTGGG
Organism: uncultured Actinomyces sp.; assembly: GCA_900556405.1. Lineage (GTDB taxonomy): Bacteria > Actinomycetota > Actinomycetes > Actinomycetales > Actinomycetaceae > Pauljensenia. Next base: position 9,418 of record USPB01000057.1, on the reverse strand, counting down.
CGCAGCGTGGAGATCACGGTGCGCAAGACCCGCAAGGATGGCGAGGACGTCTTCCAGGTGCGTGGCGATAAGCCGGAGCGTTGGGTGCGCCAGACCGACTTCGCCAACGACGAGGCCGTGGGTTACCTCGCGGATCGTCTGAACGCGGCGGGTGTCGAGGACGAGCTGATGAAGGCCGGTGCGCTCGCCGGCGATACTGTCGTCATCGGAGACCTGGACGGTGGCGTCGTCTTCGACTGGGAGCCGACTCTGACGACCGGCCCCGAGCTGCTGGGCTCGCGTGGCACGGACCTGCGTCTCGACCAGAACGCGCGTCCGAGCCGCAAGGAACGTCGCGAGGTGTACCACCAGGTCATGGACGCCAAGACTGCTGCTCGTGACGAGCTGTGGACCGAGCGCCAGGCCGGCCACTGGACCGACGCCTCGGAGCAGTCATGAGCGGAGTGTCGTCGGCCTCGCGCATCGTCGTGAAGATCGGCTCGTCGTCACTGACGCGAGAAGATGGCGGTCTGGATCTCAACCGGATCGACTCTGTCGCGCGCCTTGTTGCGCGCTGGCGCGGGGCAGACCGGGAGGTCGTCATCGTGTCGTCGGGTGCGGTCGCTGCCGGGCTTGATCCGCTCGGCTTCACCTCCAAGCCGAAGGACCTGCCGAGCGTGCAGGCCGCGGCGGCGATGGGGCAGGGGCTCCTGATGGCGCGTTGGACCGCTGCTTTCCAGGCGCATCACCTCGATGCCGCCCAGGTGCTGCTGACCACGGACGACGTCATGCGCCGTGACCACTACACGAACGTGCGTGCCTCGCTGACGCGCCTCCTCGGCCTCGGCGTCGTTCCGATTCTGAACGAGAATGATGCGGTGACCACCCGAGAGCTGCGCTTCGGCGACAATGATCGCCTCGCTGCCCTCATTGCGCAGATGATTAAGGCTGATGCTCTCGTTCTGCTCACTGATGTCGACGGTCTTTATACGGCTCCGCCAGATCACCCGGGGTCGGAGCTGATCACGCGTGTGGCGAGCGCCGATGATCTCATGAGCGTGCTCGTGACCGGTGCGGGATCGCGCGTGGGTACGGGAGGCATGGCAACAAAGGTGCAGGCCGCCATGCTGGCGACCACTAGCGGCATTGGCGTGCAGCTGGCATCCGCGGATGCTTTGGAGTCGGTGCTTGCGGGCAAGAAGGTTGGCACGTGGTTCGAACCTTCCCAGGAGCGTCCGGCCTCGCGTCGTCTCTGGATCGCCCACGTGGCACCGTCGCGCGGCGAAGTCATCGTTGATGAGGGTGCCGCGCAGGCGATTACGGTCGGCAAGAAGTCTCTGTTGGTTGCGGGTGTGTGTTCCGTGCTCGGCCACTTTGACGCCGGCGATGTCGTGGACGTGGCATCTCCGACGGGGCTTGTTGCTCGCGGCGTGTCAGGATATGACTCCGACACCTTGGCACAGATAGCCGGCTCGGGGACGGCAGAGCTGGAGGCTGCGGGGCACGAGCATCCGAGACCTGCGATTCACCGCGATGATTTGGCGGTGTTGGGTGACGCATTTTCTGCCCTCAGTGCTGACTGACGCGGCCCCACGGGCTGACGTGTGTCATCATGGCCGAGTGAATACTGCTGCAGACATTTCCCAGGTGACGGATGCCGCCCGCGCGGCTGCTCGCGTTCTCGCGAATGTGACCACACAGGCGAAGAACCGCGCTCTCGAGGCAATTGCTGCTGCGCTCATCGAACGCAGCGACCAGATCCTGGCTGCTAATGCCGAGGATGTCGCCCGCGGTCGCGCGGAGCAGATGAGCGAGGGCCTGCTGGATCGCCTCGCTTTGACGCCCGAGCGCATCCGGGGTATCGCCGATGCTGTCCGGGAGATTGCGGGTCTTCCTGACCCGGTCGGTCAAGTCGTTCGCGGTATGCGCACGGATATCGGTCTGCGCGTGACGCAGGAGCGCGTGCCTCTGGGCGTCGTTGGCATCATCTACGAGGCCCGCCCCAACGTCACGATCGACGCTGCAACCCTGGCGCTCAAGGCCGGTAACGCGGTGATCCTGCGTGGCGGCAGTGCCGCCCAGTCCTCCAACCGTGTCCTCATCGAGGTATGCCGTGACGCGTTGGCTTCCGTGGGGCTTCCTGCCGACGCGATTACGACCGTGGACCCGTGGGGACGCGAGGGGGCTCGTGCGATGATGCGTGCGCGCGGCGCGATCGATGCTTTGATTCCGCGCGGCGGATCTGGGCTCATCAACGCTGTCGTCGAGGAGTCGCGCGTTCCGGTGATCGAGACCGGCACCGGCAACTGCCATGTCTACGTTGACGCTTCTGCCGACCTGGAGGCCGCCGAGGCCATCATCATGAACGCGAAGACGCAGCGCGTGGGCGTGTGCAACGCGGCAGAGACACTCCTGGTCCATGCCGATGTCGCCCAGCGCTTCCTGGTCGCGGCGATCACGCGTCTGACGACTGCGGGCGTCACGATTCACGCCGACGAGGCCACGCGTGCTATCGTCGCCGGCCAGCCTTCCATCGACGCGCACATGATCGTCGATGCGACGCAGGCCGACTGGGAGACGGAATACCTGTCGATGGACCTCGCGGTGCGCGTCGTCGCTGACATTGATGAGGCGATTGAGCACATTCGTCGATACTCCACCGGTCATACGGAAGGTATTGTGGCCTCGGATGTTGCCGCCGTGCGGGCGTTCCGTTCGGGTGTTGATGCCGCCGCTATCGCGGTGAACGCCTCGACGCGCTTTACGGATGGTGGGCAGCTGGGCCTGGGGGCCGAGGTTGGTATCTCGACGCAGAAGCTGCACGCGCGCGGTCCGATGGGGCTCACCGAGCTGACAACCACAACGTGGATTTACGAGGGAGAGGGAACGATCCGCCCGTGAGCGAGCAGGACAAGCAGACCGCGCCAGCCTCGGAGGAGGTCGCTATCGAGAAGACGACCGAGGCCACAGCGGGGGCGACCGCGGCACCGGCCCTGCCCCCGCACCCGCCGCGTGCGCTGCGCAGACGCCGGGCTATCGGCATTATGGGCGGTACCTTCGATCCGATCCACCACGGCCACCTCGTGGCCGCGTCTGAGGTCATGGACGTGTACGGCCTCGACCAGGTCGTGTTTGTACCGGCCGCCATGCAGCCTTTTAAAGCGGGGCGTCGGGTGACCTCGGCCGAGCATCGCTACCTGATGACGGTGATCGCAACCGCTTCGAATCCGCGTTTCGCCGTGTCTCGTGTTGATATCGACCGTGGGGGCACGACCTACACGATTGATACCCTGGCGGACCTGTCTCGTGAGTACCCTGACTCTGACTTCTACTTCATTACGGGAGCTGACGCGCTGGCACAGATCGCGCAGTGGAAGGATGCCGACAAGCTCTTCGAGCAGGCGCACTTTATCGGTGTGACCCGCCCCGGGCACAACCTGTCCGATCCCGGCCTGCCGCACGAGTCTGTGTCGCTGCTCGAGGTGCCCGCCATGGCGATCTCGTCGACCGACTGCCGCACGCGTGTCGCAGATGGCAAGCCGGTGTGGTACCTGGTGCCTGACGGTGTCGTCCAATACATCAACAAGTACGGCCTGTACCGGTCCTGACCCAAGGAGAAACGTGAGCCTTCCTGACGCTACAGCTACACTGGCGAGCCTTGTCGCTCGCGCCGCGCACGACCGAGGTGGTATCAACCCGGTCCTCGTTGACGTGACCAGCAAGCTCGCCCTGGCGGACGCTTTCGTGGTCGTCTCGGCTCCGACGGATCGCCAGGTGCGCGCCATCGCCGAGGACATCATGGACCGCATCTGGGTCGAGCACCACCGCCGTCCGGCGCATATCGAGGGGCGTGCAGAGGGCACCTGGGTGCTCCTGGACTATTCGGAGCTGCTCGTGCACGTGCTGTCGGAGGAGGAACGCGAGTACTACGCACTTGAGCGGCTATGGGGTGACTGCCCGGCCACACCGATCGATGTCGATACCGATGAGGCTCGCGCTGCCGCTGCGGAGCGCGCGGCAACGCACGGGGCGGGGTCTGCCCAGTGAGTGCATCGCGGATTGTCCTGCTGCGTCATGGACAGACGGATTTCAACCTGGCGCGGCGATTTCAGGGACGCATCGATAAACCGCTGAACGAGGCTGGGCGGTCCCAAGCGGCGGGCGCTGCCGGCGTCCTCGTCAGTCGCCTGTGCGAACCGAGTGCCGAGGTGGGCATGTTTGCCGCCGAGGACGGGCGCCGCTACGACGATGGGGGAGTGCGCATTGTGAGCTCACCCCTGGGTCGCGCGGTCGATACTGCGCGGATCGTCGCGCGCGTTTTCGATATCGCTGGGTACCCGTGCGAGGGGCCGGAACTCGATGATCGGCTCACGGAACGTTCCTACGGGAGCTTCGAGGGAAAGACCTACGAGGAGATTGCCCGAGAGCAGCCCGAGGCCTTTGCACAGTATCGGGCAGACGGGGAGTGTGACCTCGCTGAGATAGAACGCTCCGAGGTCGTGGGCGCGCGCGTGCGTGACGCTGTCCTGGAGGCTGCTCGCGCATGTCGGGACGATCAGTCGTTGATCGTTGTCTCGCACGGTTCTGCGATCGCGCGTGGCATCGTGTCCCTCCTGGGGTTGGACCCAGCCGTCTTCAACGGCCTGCGCGGCGTGGACAACTGCCACTGGTCGGAGCTCGTGCCCGTGGGAATATCGACGTCCAAGAGTGCGGCGCTCAGCGGGTGGCGACTCGCCTCCCATAACATCGGCTCACGCGAGGACATTCTGGGGGCATAACGGTGCTCGAGCCCCTCGTTGCCGCAGAGAATCAACGATTTCTCTACATTGTGACGAGGGGCACTGAATTGGATTTGCGTAAACGTTTGAGGGTCCGCTATTATTTATCAGGTCGCCAGGGCGACGAACTAAATAACGGGGCTATGGCGCAGTTGGTAGCGCGCTTCCATGGCATGGAAGAGGTCGGGGGTTCGAATCCCCCTAGCTCCACAAAAAATTCCGACACTCAACTTGTGAGTGTCGGTTTTTTGTTGCCTCTGGACGGGTCGTGTGCTTTGTGTGTTGGCGCTCGGTGGTCGTTCATGGCGTGCGTTATCCATCTGTTAGTCGGGCATCTGTTACTCATTGGTCAGGGACTGACGCACAAAAATAACGTTTTGGTATCGACATGTGGGATGTTCAAAATCTGTCAAACCTATAAAACGTTGCAAATTGGTGCATTTACCTGTAATGAATTACCGAAAAAACCTTGAAATACGGCGTACCGCGTGGAAAGATTTACCTGTCTTTGTCTCATAGTGTTAGGCCGGTAGCCAATGTCGTTCCAGCTCACTCGCACCCATACCTCGGTGGTCCTCGCCGCCACGACAATCGCAGCATCCCTCGTCGTCATCCCCACACTGGCTGAGGGCACGAACACGTCAGAGGATGCGTTCTGCAACTCCCTGTCCGGGGCTCAGGGGCGCATCACCGCTGAATACAACCCCTTGCTCGCTAGCTACGCCGCTGCGGCCGCTGGAAATTCCTCCACTCCCACGGCCGATCCTGCGCGTGAAGCCGAGCTCCGCGCGGCGCTGGCAGACGCTCAGGTGGCCCTTGATGCTGCTCAGCAGTCGGCGGCCCAGTCCAACTCGGCTGATAGCGCGCCCGTCTCTGCGCCTACGACGACTGATCATGGCCTCGACTGGGTGGACTGGTCTCAGGTTGACGACGCTACCCAGGCGCGTATCATCGAAGCCCTCATCGTTCAGAAGATGAATGCCTACCGAGCGAACGCGGGACTGCCCGAACTGGTCGTCTCCGATACCGTGACTGCGGATGCGCGCTCGTGGAGCCAGCACATGTCCGACACGGACGACTTCAATCACGATCCCAATTACAAGTACTTCGGTGCGGGCAAGCTTGATGGCGGCGACACGACCTACGCCGGTGAGAATATTGCGTACAACCACCGCGAGAACTTCGGAGACAAGTGGGGAGCCTACGGCACCACCAAGAACCCGATGCAGGCCGCTGACGCCCTCTTTGACCAGTGGAAGAACTCCTCCGGCCACGATAAGAACATGCTCGCTCAGAACAACGTCGTGGGTGTTGGTGTTCATATCGCCAAGCATGGTCAGTTCACCCGCATTTACGGCACCCAGAAGTTCTACGCAATTACTGGTGGTTCTCCGGATGTCTCCCGCTTCCACACGACGGGCGACACTGCCTCGGCCTACGGTTTCGATGGCAGCGCCTTCAACTCCGACAACACGAACTATGTCTCCGGTCTGGCCGGTGGCGGTGATGCGCAGCGTGCTAACTCCTGGCAGAACAAGGTTGGTGCCCTGCCCGGTGTTGCGCTGCCGGTCGATGTGTCGACGCTGCCCGCCAAGTCCGGATATGCGGCCCCCTCAACGCCCGCTCCGTCCGCAACTGGCTCGACGACTGACAATCAGCAGGCCGTCATTGATGCGCAGGCATCTGTGAATGCTGCTCAGAGTGCTCTCGATGAGTACCTCGCGTCCGTGGCCGACGAGAAGCCCGCTGCCAGCCTTGCTGAGATTGACGCAGAGCTTGACCGTGTTGCCGACTCCATCGCCGCGCAGACGTCCGTGCATCCGGAGAAGGACGGCGGTGTCACCGTGAAGTCCGGGGATCAGGCTGGTCGCTACCTGACTGCTGCCGAGTATCGCGACGCTCTCACGCGCTGCACGACGCTCTCCGTGAGCCCCTCGGACTCTGCCCCCTCGCAGAGCGTTGACCAGGGCAGTGCGAATCCGCGTATCGATACCGGCGAGCAGACTCCGGCTCCGCAGAACCCTTCCGTTGGCGACGGTCAGACCCCTGCCCCCGGCACCCAGGCCCCTGCTCCGCAGAACCCCTCGGTTGATGGCGGTCAGACCCCTGCTCCGCAGAACACCACTACCCAGGCGCCTGCCCCGCAGAACCCCTCGGTTGACGGTGGCCGGACACCTGCTCCGCAGAACACCACCACCCAGACTCCGGAACAGACGCGTCGCAACACGCTGGCTGCCACCGGTGCATCGGGCGTGTGGGTTGGCGTTGGAGCGGTCGCTGTCCTGGTCGCCGGTATCGGCGCCGTCGTCGCGTCGCGCCGCGCGAAGCGCTGACATAGCGCTACGAAGCTCCGGTTTCGTCCTTCATTGAACTGCCTCCCGTTTCTTGGACATCGACAGCGACGTCCGAGGATCGGGAGGCTTTTCGTACCTGTCGATCGGCGCGTGATGGGTGAGCGTTCGCTGTAGGCGCATGCCGGTGGCTCGACGCGTACCTGACGATCGACAATGCGGTGCAATACGTGGCTACGCGAGTCAAGCGCCCCATTTGTGGGGGCAGTTCAGGTACTACCCGAAGGGGTTTCTTCGTTGATGGGGACCGCCGTCGTCAGGCTGTGGCCAATGGTCGAGGAGTGGCGGTTTCTTGCCGTTTGGTGCGTATTGATGGTAGCCTGTGCGCAGGGCACCTCAGCGATTCGGTCGGTGGTGTTGATCCTCTTGTCTGGGCAAGCAGAAACGCGAGTCAAATAGGGCGTCATCTTGACGTCGGGTTACCGGGCTGCCTGCAGCTTCGAGCTGCGAAGACCGGCGATGCATCATACAAGCAATCGAACAGTCGATTGAGTATCGGGTTCGGTCCTGCGGGACCGGGCCCGATTTTTTATCGGGGTTAAAGGACAAAAGGGTTAAAGGATAAAACGTGTTGGTTTTGTGGTGACTTTTCGGCTTGTCGGCGCGGGAAAATCGGTATTGAAGTTGGTTGTTTCATCGTGGGGGTATGAATACCCCCCAAATGCCCGATGCGCGAGCCCATCACCGCGCACGTGGGCCCGTTGATCTGCGCCTGGGCCCGACGACTCGCACGTGGGCCCGATGATATGCGTGTGGGCAGCGCCGCCCACGTGCATGTCGAGGGGTTTACGTGCGTATCAAGGGGTTTACGCGCACACTCAGGGGTTAACGCGCGAACGACACCCCACGACAGGCACCGTTGCGCCCAAAACGCAGACCACTTTGCCATTAACAGCCCGTTGTCAGCGTTTTTCACCGAGGTGGTCTGCGATGTGGGCGCCACACCACCTCGAACCGCGGACGCGGCGCCGCCAATCGGGGGGAATTGCGCCATGCAAGGGTGCGACACGCCGGCGACACGCCGCAAGAAGGCTTCGCATGGCGCAAAACCCCCACCGCCACCGGCGTGGAGCGCACCATCGTGCCCGGAAGGCCTGGCCGCAGAGCCGGTAGAGAGTGGCAGGAAGGGATAGTGGTGGGCCAGGACCAGGAATGTTGGCAGTGGTGGGCTGCCATGCGCGACAAGATTCGCCCGGCACGGCCCCTCTCCCACTCAACCCGCGAAAGAGTTCGCCCAGCACGCCATAAAACGCCAATTTTGGGTCATTTTGAGCACGCAGGGCGAACTATTTCGCGCACAACCCCACCACCGCCGATGCGTGGAGCACCAAAAAACGGAGGGCCAGGCTGCAGTGCCCGTGACAGCGCCAGGGTACTGCCATAGCCCTCCAACTGGCACAAGGACTACGCCAGAGCACGGCATTACTCGCCCAACAACAACCACGCCGGGCCCCTCCGGTACAAAACTCTCCCTGCTCACCCGCCCTCGCCGCATGTGCGGTACAAAACTCTCCCAGCAGGAGCCACACGGCCCCACTTCCGGTACAAAACTCTCCCCGCTCGCCCAAAATGGCCCAATTTGGCGCTTTTTGTGCATGCAGGGAGAGTTTTGTACCGTTCTCACCACCAAGAAGCCAAGCAGGGAGAATTTTGTACCGAACACAAGGCAGAGATCGAGCGAGCCAACACAACAGCACTCCAGGCGCCACAGGTGTGAAGCCGCCGGAGGGCGCCGGAGGAACCGGAGGGCCAGGCCACGGTGCAGGGTGCGGCCGGTCGACGGGGCCAGCATGGGTTGGAGGGGCCAGCGCCAGACAAATTTCGCACATAATTTCCCACGGTCACTTTTCAAGACCGCCCAAAAACGTTGCAATTCCAACGATGCAAATTCAATGTTTGAAAAAGTTGCAGGGGAATTACGTGCGAAATTGCTGTGCCGACGGGCCAGGCCACGGTACCGGTGGGCGCCGACGGGGCCCCAGGCGGCGGCGGGGCCTGGCCGGGCTTCGAGACGCGACACCGAGACCACCCCACACACACATTTCGCACATAATTTCCCTCGGTCACTTTTGGAGATAGCCCAAAAACGTTGCAATTCCAACGACATGAATTCAATATTTGAAGCACTCGCAGGAGAATTACGTGCGGAATTGCTGAGCGACAGGGCCTGGCCGGGCTTCGAGACAACGCACACGCCTATCAGCACACCACGCGCCACTGGTGTGGAGGGCGCCGGAGGGTCCGGAGGGCACGGGCGGGCTTCGAGGCGCGGCGCCGAACGAAGTGAGGCCCTAGCCTCGCGGGCGGCCG
>USPB01000056.1 GCA_900556405.1 uncultured Actinomyces sp. | reverse complement strand
GGGACGGGAAGGGGTCGCCAGGTCGGCGACCCCTTCGTCCCAGAAGAGCCCACGCAGGCCGTCCGCGAGTTCTTCGGACCGGCCTTCGCCGAGGTCGCCGAATACGCGCGCATGCTCGAGGAGGAAGGCGAGATCCGCGGCCTCCTCGGCCCGCGCGACATGGAGCGCATCTGGTCGCGCCACATCGTCAACTCCGCCGCCGTGCTGGACTTCATGCCCCGCAAGGACGGCCGCCAGGTCCTCGACGTCGGCTCCGGCTCCGGCCTGCCCGGCATCGTGATCGCCGCCTGCCGCCCCGAGCTTGACGTGCACCTGGCCGAGCCCATGGCGCGCCGCGTCGAGTGGCTGATGGACGTCGTGGAGGACCTCGGCCTCGACAACGTGACGATCCACCAGGCCCGCGCCGAGGAGCTGCGAGGCAAGGGCAAGGCCGACGTCGTGACCGCCCGCGCCGTCGCCAACATGAGCAAGCTCGTGCGCATGACGTCCAAGCTCATCGCCCCCGGCGGATCCCTCGTGGCCCTCAAGGGCCGCCGCGCGCCCATCGAGGTGGACGAGGCCTCGGCCGAGCTGCGTCGTCACCACCTGCGCGCCGAGATCCACGAGGTGCCCTCCATCATGGAGGACGAATCCACCTACGTGGTGGTCTGCACGCGCATCAAGTAGCGCGTCCCCGAGTGGGGGAGGGGAGCGTCGCGGTGGTTGCTGCGACGCTTCCCTTATATAGTGATGCAGGACACACTGGTGTGTCGTTCCGTCAGATCGATTCCCTCGATTGACGGTTCGCCTGGCTTTTATTGACGGCCGGGAGAATCGATCCTACAGAAGAGTTTTTGCACTGTTATTGCGCGTGTCAGTGGGATTGTGTGCACCTCGATGCATCACGGGCCTTTCGTGCTGGAAGTGTGTGTGTCTCCCCGTAAACTAGGGGCAGTATCTAGGAAGGTGTCACGTGAGTACCAACAACACCCCTCTGTCGACTCAGATCGAGCGCAACCTGCGCGATCTCGCCATGCTCGAGCGCGCGACATTCACGCGCCCCGATCACACGCGCATCATTGCCGTTGCGAATCAGAAGGGCGGCGTTGGCAAGACGACGTCCGCTGTGAACATCGCGGCGGGCCTCGCTCTTGGTGGCCTGTCGGTGCTCGTTGTTGACGCCGACGCCCAGGGTAACGCGTCCAGCGCTCTCGGTGTCCCGCACCCGGCCGGTACGCCCTCGACGTACGACGTGATCATCGGAGGCGCCAGCGTCGCGGACGTCGTGCAGCCGTGCCCCGATATCGATGGGATCCTCGTCTGCCCGGCCACGATCGACCTGTCGGGTGCCGAGATCGAACTCGTTGACGTCGACCGGCGCGAATATCGCTTGCGCGATGCTCTGCGTGAGTACGTCGCCGAGCATCAGGACATTGACATCGTCCTGATCGACTGCCCGCCGTCCCTCGGCCTTGTGACCCTGAACGTCATGGTGGCCGCGGACGAGGTCATGATCCCGATTCAGGCCGAGTACTACGCACTCGAGGGCCTGAGCCAGCTCTGGAACACCGTCGAGCGCATCGGTGTCGATCTCAACCCCGGCCTGCGCGTGTCGGGCATGCTCCTGACGATGGCGGACAAGCGCACGCGGCTGTCCGAGGAGGTCGAGAGCGAGGTTCGCTCCCACTTCCCCGAGCAGACATTCGAGACCGTTATTCCGCGTTCCGTGCGCATTTCCGAGGCTCCGAGCTACGGCCAGACGGTTATCACGTACGATCCGCGCAATGTTGGCGCGATCGCGTATCGTAAGGCCGCGCTTGAGCTGTGTCAGCGCCTTTCCGCGGCTGGATAGCGGTTGTTTCACGTGAAACATACGCAGTTTTTCGCATGTTTCCGCAGATCGGCACGTATTAGTCAGAGTGTGTGACCATTGGTGCAGCAAAGTGACGAACGACGCTCACTAGGTGATCCCATGGCATTGTTTCACGTGAAACAATGAACCGACGCAATTGAAGGAGTATTGCAATGGCGGATGCATCATCGAAGTCTGAGGGCCGTAAGGGCGCTCGCAAGCATTCCGGTCTTGGCCGGGGTCTTGGGGCCCTGATTCCTCAGGCTAGTGAGCAGACGCCGCAAGCCGCACCCTCCACCCCGTCCCGTCCTCTGGACGTGTTCTTCCCCGAAGGCAGCTCCGCCGGTAAGAGGGGAGGATCCGCGAAGGATCTCCTCCAGCCCAAGCGTGCCACTGCCTCGTCGAAGAAGAAGCGTCCAACCATGCCGTCCGTCGAGGCGGCAGGGGGACGACGCACAGGCGGCTCTCGCAGTGGCCTCGGTGGTGGAATCAATGGCTCAGATTCCCGGACGAGTGCGGCGCGTCAGCCTGTTTCGACGGTTCCCGGTGGCGCCGCCGATACTCATGCGGAGCAGGATGTTTCACGTGAAACATCCACCGATCATGAACTTCTTCCGGTTCCCGGTGCTTCCTTCGCTGAAATTGCGATCGATCAGATCGTTCCCAATACGAAGCAGCCTCGTGAGGTCTTCGATGAGGATGATCTGAAGGAACTCTCCGCCTCCATCAAGGAGGTGGGTGTTCTCCAGCCCGTCGTCGTTCGTAGCATCCCTGCAACGGGTCGATCCGAGAAACTTCAGGAGTTCCTCGCCGAGAAACCCGATGCCCGCTACGAGCTGATCATGGGTGAGCGCCGCCTGCGTGCCTCCGAGCTCGCCGGCGAAACCACGATTCCGGCAATCATCCGAGAGACGGACGACGGGGACCTGCTCCGTGACGCGCTCTTGGAAAACCTCCACCGGGCCCAGCTCAACCCGTTGGAAGAAGCGAGCGCGTATCAGCAGCTCATGGCGGATTTCGGGGCGACTCAGGAAGAGCTCGCCAAGCGAATCGCCCGCTCGCGCCCGCAGATTGCCAACACCCTGCGCCTGCTCAAGCTCCCCCCGTCCGTCCAAAAGAAGGTGGCCGCTCAGGTCATCACAGCGGGCCACGCCCGCGCTCTGCTGTCCCTGTCGACGGCAGAGGAGATGGAACGACTGGCTGAGCGAATCGTCGCCGAGGGTCTCTCCGTGCGTACCACCGAAGAGATTGTCCGCCTCGGAAAGGCGAAGGCAACGCCCCGTCCGCGTGCCCGCCAGCAGCGTCCACTGTCGCCGCTGGGTGAGAGCGTCGTGTCGGCCCTGGCCGACGCGTACGATACGCGCGTGACTATCACGGAGGGGCGTAAGAAGGGTCGAATCGTCATCGAATTCGCTGGATCTGATGATCTTCAGCGAATTGCAGACCTTATCCTTCACTGATCAAACTTCATCATTCTTTCCGCAGATCAGGCGCAGTATGTTCTTTATATGACATTTCCTGGCCTAATCTTTGGCTGAATTTACGCTTAAACTACCTTTAAGGGTCCGTCGTCGGGCCCTCGCAGTACCAGAAGGAGCGAAAGGCATGAACGCCCAAGGCAGTTCGCGCACCGTGCTTTTCGATGTCGGTGGAGTCCTCGTCGACGCCCATCCGGACCCGCACGCTATCGCCGAGTTGTTCGGCGACGACTCACAAGGCCTCATGACGCTCGTCGATCAGGCGATGTGGGCCCATCGCGGAGAGTATGACGCGGGCATGTCCGATCGCGAGTTCTGGGATCGTATTGCTGGAGATTGCGGGCAGCCGGAGCCATCTCATGCTCTCTTGAAGCAGCTCGTTGCTCTGGATGCATCACGGATGGCGAAAGCGAACGAGGCCACGCTTGGTTTGGTGCGCCAGCTGCGCCGCCAGGCAGTGCGCGTCGGTATTTTATCGAACGCTCCGTATCCGATCGCGAAGGCGATCCGTCGCTCGGAGTGGGGGAGCCTCTTCGACTTCTTTGCGTTTTCGTGTGATCACGGTATCTGTAAGCCATCGCGAGGCATCTATCGTGATGTCCTTGTGCGCCTCGACGTTCCTCACGAGAACGTCGCGTTCATCGACGACCGTCGCGAGAATGTGCGTGCGGCCGAGCTACTCGGTGTCCGAGGTATCGTCTGGAAGGGTGCGGAGGACGCTGAGAAGCGTCTGAAGGAGCTTGGTTTTCTTTTCTGAGAGCCTCTGTGTCGGCGAAGCGAGCTATTAGTCAGATAGCCCAGAACGACACAGAGCCATACAGAGAACGAAAATTTCACTCAATTGTGTGCTCTCGTCGGTGTGTAGCACTATTTTTCACGAATGATCGCCGGCGGGATTAGCCCGCTTGGCGGAAGCAGACAATGTTTCACGTGAAACAACATTGGCCGCGTTCTCGATAGTGCGCGCGAACGTCATACCACCGTGGACACGGAGCGTACCCTACATGTGCTACGCTAGCGCTGGTAGGGGTCAGAAGGCAGTCCACCCTATACGCGTCAGCGTCGGACAGCCGTAGCGCCCTACAGTGAGGACATGAGGCAGCCCCTTCGGGCAGCTGAGATGTCCTCACTTTATTTGGCTCGAATTCACCGATTGTGGGCGCCACAATCGGTCGGTGATAGAGCGTGTCCGTCGTTGTATTGTGCGATGGACTGGCGATTGTTTCACGTGAAACATGTGGGCCCGGGAGGATCATCCTCCCGGGCCCACAGTGCGATGAATGAGCGGTTTACTCCTCGGTGGCCGCGGCTTCCTCGTCCTCCTCGGAGATGATGACGCCGGTGCCCTCCTCGTCGATGACGTAGTCGATGCCGTGCACGTCGCGGCCGCCGGCCACGAAGTCCACGATGTCGGCGCACAGCTGCGCGAACGACGAATCCTCGAGCGCGTCTGCAGCCTGGGGGAGGAGCGACGTGTCCGTCATGCCGGGTGCGACGTTCGCATCGATGAACCAGCAGGTGCCCTCGTCGTCGACCACGAAGTCCATGCGGGACAGGTCCCGCAGGCCCAGCGTCGTGTGGGCCTCCACCGCAGCGGCCTGGAGGTCCGCCAAGATTTCCTCGGAGAGACGCGCGGGCACGAAGTACTCGGTCTCATCCGTCGTGTAGCGTGCGTCGTAGTCGTAGCGGCCGCGATCCGTCGAGATTTCCACCGGGGGCAGCGCCTGGGGACCGTCCCACAGGTCGACCACAGACACGGCCACATCGCGCCCGTCGATGCGCTGCTCGACCATCAGGCGCTGGCCGTAGGCGAAGGCGTCCACCATCGCGCGGCGCAGGCTCTTCGCGTCCTTCGCGGTCGAAATACCGAGTGCGGATCCACCGTCCGTCGGCTTAATGACGACAGGGAAGGACACCGATCCCTCGAGAGCGGAGAGCACGTGCGAAGCGCCCAGCTGGCGGAAGATCGCCTGCGGCAACGTCACCCAACCGGGGGTCGCGAGCCCCGCAGAGCCCAGCAGAGCCTTCGCCGTGGGCTTGTTTGACGCCAGCATTGCCTGCACCGACGAGGAACCCACGAAGGGGATCCCCACGGACTCCAGGAAAGACTGCAGGGAGCCGTCCTCGCCGATCGAACCGTGGACCAGCGGCCACACCACATCGGGGGAGAAAGACTCGATCGCCTCAGCGAGAGACGCGTCGACGTCGGAAATGAGGACCTCGTAGCCGAACTGCGTCAAGATGTTCGCGACGCGACGACCCGAACGAACCGACACGTCACGCTCATGCGTCAGACCGCCGGCGATAATCAGAACTTTGGTAGCCATGGGGGTATCTCCTCGGGTAACTGTTAGCGGTCGGACCCGGCCCCGGCCTCGTTGCCCGAGGCGGTACCGAACATGTCGACGATTTCCTTCTCCGCGTTAACGACCGTCGAGAGGCGACGCACGCCCTCGCGGATCTGTTCGGGAGTGGGGTAGCAGAAGGACAGGCGCATGTGGTTCGAGCCCGAGCCGTCGTAGTAGAAGGCCGTGCCGGACACGTACGCGACCTGCGCGCGCACGGCGCGAGGCAGCATGGCCTTTGCGTCGAGGCCCTCGGGCAGCGTCACCCACGTGTAGAAGCCGCCGTCCGGGACCGTCCACGTGCACGACGGCATGAACTCCTCGAGAGCGGTGAGCATCGCGCGGCAACGCTCCGCGTACATCGAGCGGAAGGACTTCACCTGGCCGTACCAGTCGTAGTTGCTCAGGTAGTCGGCGATCGCCATCTGGCCGACCATCGACGGGCACAGGATCGCGGACTCGAGCGCCAGGACCAGCTTCGCGCGGATCGCATGCGGCGCGTACGCCCAGCCGATGCGGAAACCGGGGGCGAACATCTTCGAGAACGAACCCAGGTAGACGACGCCCTCAGGGCTGTACGAGGCAATGGCCGGCAGCGGGTCGGCGTGGAAGCCGAGCAGGCCGTAGGGATTGTCTTCGACGATCAGGACGTGCTCGCGCAGGCAGATCTCGGCGATGATCGGGCGGCGCTCGGCGGAGAGCGTGACGCCGGCGGGGTTGTGGTAGTTCGGAATGATGTAGATGAACTTGATCGTGCGACCCGACGCGCGCACGCTGCGGATCGTCTCTTCCAGGGCCTCGGGAATGATGCCGTGCTCATCCATCGGCACGTGTACGATGTCGGCCTGGCGCGCGCGGAACACGCCCAGAGCGCCCACGTAGGAGGGGGCCTCGGCGAGGATAACGTCGCCCGGGTTCACGAAGAGCTCGGTGACGAGGTCGAGCGCCTGCTGGCTACCCGTCGTGACGACGACGTCGTCCGGGTCGGCGCCGACGATGCCGTCGTAGCCCATGACCTCGGTGATGCGCTCGCGCAGCACCTCCCAGCCCTGGCCGCTGCCGTACTGCATGGCCTGCGCACCGTGATTGCGCACCAGCTTCTCCGCGGACGCCGCCAGCTTATCGAGGGGCAGGTCCTTCAGGTTCGGCATGCCGCCAGCGAGAGAGACGACCTCGGGACGCGACACGACGGAGAAGAGAGCTCGAATCTCGGACGCGCGCAGGTTGTGGGCGCGGTCCGCGTAGACGTCGTACCAGGGGTCGAGGCGGTTTCCCTGCGCGGGGGTCCGGCCGGACGAGGCCGGGGTGCCGCCATTGGTCGAGGGCTGAGTCAAGGCATGCCATCCTTTGCATGAAGTCTTGCGTGAACTTACGTATAACCGTATAGGTCAAGTGTGCCACCTTCCGGGCGATACGGGGTAACGGGGCCGGTGGATGGGCAGATGTTTCACGTGAAACATCAGGGCTCGATGCATGCGTAGGGGAGGACGAGCAGACCGTCGTCGCGCTGGTAGGCGAACTCTCCGTGGCCCACGATGAAACCAAGGAAGGAAGGCTCGGAAGTTTGAGCCATAGGGTTACCGGTCATGAGCGTACGGAACTTGTGGAGGCGTTCCACGGCACGATCAGTAATTCCCATCGACGATAGTTTGACCTCGAACGCACCCCAGCGCCCGTCAGCGAGTTCGATGATGAAGTCGACCTCGAGACCTTTGTCGTCACGGTAATAAGCGATGGAGTTTCCGACACCAGGAAGTGTGTCGATGAACGTGAGGAGATCACGACAGACAAGAGTCTCAAACAAGCCGCCGAGAGTTTGAGTATCACGTAGCAATTTGCTAGGAGATAGACCAAGCATGGCAGCAGGCAGCGAGGGATCGACGAAGTAGCGCTTGGGTTTGATGCGCACACGTTTCTTCCCTCGAGCTGCGGGCGCCCAACCAGACACATCTTCAAGGAGGTACATGGCGCGGAGATCGTCAAGGTATGCCTTGATTGTATGGCGTGACTTGTCTTCTCCTTCACTGCCCATATCCTTCGACAGCGTGCTCATTGTCGGAGCTTGTGCAAGATTCATACTGAGAGCGCGTAAGAGAGACCGTGTAGTGTCTGGAGATCGGCGTAGTTGAGGCATATTTACCTCGATGAGGTTGCGTAGGTACTGTGCGGGAGTTTCTAACGCGTCTTCGTCATCAAGATCAAGAATCGACGGCCACCCTCCTCGGCAGCACCAACGCGCGATGCTTTCGATTGAGCTGTCGCATCGTTGCGACGTCATCCCCTTATCATCAAAAAGACCGTGGAGGCTCACGCCGCCGGGAGTTGCTCCGGCCTCGTATGAGGTCATAGGCCGCAAGTGAACGCGCGCAATACGCCCCGCACCGCTGTGCCTGATTGTTTCGATATCGTGAGGAGCGGAGGACCCTGTGAGGATGAACTGCCCTCGTGTACCCGCGGAGGAATCGATACGAGAACGAACCATATCCCAGATCTGAGGCACCTCTTGCCACTCATCAATGAGGTGTGGATGCTTGCCAGAGAGTACGAGATCGGGAGACGTCTGAGCTGCTCGAAGAGTTGCTGGGTCAGTCAGAGAGTCGGCGCTGTTGGCATGTGCAAGTGAGGTCCAGGTCTTTCCACACCATTTTGGCCCGGCGATTTCAACAGCGCCGAAGGATCGCAGTAGTTGGTCGATACGCCGGTCGATTGCTCGAGGGCGATAGTTCTCCGGACGTACAGCCTGCACCGAATCTCCTATGATCAGCGAATACGTAGACCATTATACATTTTCCACCGATTTCGTTATACATTTTCCACCCTTATCAGTGCCACGCTCGCTGGCGGCGCAGGCGGACCCAGCAACGCTGGCGGGCCTCGTGGTGTCCTCTGGAATACGTTGCCAATCGCTGCCCATGGGTTCCAGGGTCCGGCCCACCTACCGTGGTATGACCCCGCGCCGATTCGTTGGTCGAGCGCTAGGTAGGGGAGCGGCGACGCGTGCCCGTCTCGGTATACAAAAAGTCCGCATCCCTCGCGGGTCTGCGGACTTGCGTGGAACTCCGGCGTGGCCGGAATTCGCTCAGTGGCGGTCGGCCTTCACCAGGTGCTTGGCGTCGGCGAGCTCGTTGAGCTGATCGATGTGAGCCTGGGCAACCATGACGTCGATGGTCGAGAACATGAGTGAACTCCTCGTGGGATCGTATGTTGTGTTGATTCCCTGTTTGACGAGGCCGGGGATCGCCCGGCGGTCTCGTACGTGGAGTGTGCCAACGCGGGTGGCGTCGGCGCGACCCTGCGTTTCAAACAAGAAAAGCGCCGGACCAGCATGGCAGCTTCGTCAGGCGCTTGATGGTTATAGTTTATCCCTGCCAAAATGTGCATTCAACCGATCGGACAGTAATTAAGATCGCAGCGAAAACCAAGTAATTGCAAAGCAAAGTGGCTGCGTGCACACCATCTGTACGAGCGTGCGCAGGCCGTCACAATTGGTGCGCATCATCGGCCTCGCTCGTGCATTGATGGCGAAGTTTTAGAAGTCTCGATGCCGGTCCGTGTGAGTTCGTCAGTCGACGGGTGAGGTCCTGACCGGGGGCATGGGTGTTCGGCGTAGATCGTGCGAGTGAGGTGTTTGTGCGACCTGGGTCTGCGAGGGGCATGGCGACGGCGAAGTGGGGGACTGTGAGTACGAGTTGTGGGATCTGCGCAGTACCTGGCGAAGCGCTGAGATCGATCCGGAGCTCCCCTCAATTTCGCACGTAATTCGGTGGTCAGACGAATTCAGAAGGCCCAGAAAACCGCGGAATATCAACGATGTGGTTTCAAAGTTTGAAAGAGTGGCTGGAGAATTACGTGCGAAATTGGGGTGGGAGTGGTGTTTTCCGAGGTTTCGCGGCGTCATTGAAGCTCGCCGTCATTGAAGCTGGTCGTCATCGAAGCTGGCCGTCATCGAAGCTGGCCGTCATCGAAGCTGGCCGGCCACAAGCAGCCGGGACTACTCAGAACAACCCTCTCAAAACAAACGGTCCGAAAAAGCCAGACCTCTCCAGGCCGTCATCAAGGCTGTCGGTCGCCATGGTGATGGGGAGTGGTCACGGTTATAGGTATCGATCTGGGATTTCGGATCGCGGAACTTTGCGCGACGTGGGCCATGATATTAGAATGATAACGATTCTCATTCATATACACGTGCGAAGCACCTAGAGGACTCCCTCCATGAACCCCACGAAGCACCGGAACCCGGGCCGCGCGGCCCGGGCTTTCGCCGTCATGGCCCTCGCGGCCGCCTCCTTCCTCGTGCCCGGAGCGGCACACGCCGCCGACGAGGCCACCGCCGGTCCCGACAGCGCGGACGCGGTAGCAACCGACGCAGCCACAGACACCACCGAGGCCGACGGCGCAACGACCGACGCAGCCACGGCCTCGTCCGAGGCCGACGTTTCCGCCTGCGCCGTCATGCGCACCGCCCCCGCCGGCACCACGGCCACCCTGGACCACGGCCATGCCGACATCTTCGACCTGACCTCCGACGCTTCCGGTGCGCTGACCCTGCGCATCAAGGAGGACGCCACCGGCTCCGGCGTCATGCGCGAGCCCGAGCAGACGCTGCTGGCCGTCAACAAGTCCACCCTGACCCGGATCCCTGGCTCCGTCAGCCAGGCGACCGGCGCTCCCACCGCGGCCTACCTGCTCGGCCAGTCCGGCGACAACCAGGCCACCGTCCTGTGGCCCGGCTGGGACACCCTGGGCGTCACGGCCGGCGGATATGACGCCGCGCGCTTCCACATCTCCTACACGGGCCCGGAAAACGGCCGCATCTACGCCTTTACCTCCAGCTTGACCGAGGGCAGCAAGGCGGTCACCAATGACGGCAGCTTCGACCTGGCCCCGGGCGGCGACGACATCGACCAGCCCTACGCCGCCCACAAGCACGTCAACTGGCTGTTCACGC
>USPB01000055.1 GCA_900556405.1 uncultured Actinomyces sp. | reverse complement strand
TACATCGCTCCCGAATCAGTGCTCAGGTAATACCAGGAACCACCATCCATCAGCCAACCGGTCGCCATCGCACCACTGGACCTCAGGTAATACCAGGTAGAGCCATCCTTGACCCAGCCGGTCGCCATCGCCCCACTGGGCCTCAGGTAATACCACGTCGAGCCATCCTTGACCCAGCCGGTCGCCATCGCACCACTAGACGTCAGGTAATACCACGACGAACCATCGAGCAACCAACCCGTGGCCATCCGACCCGACGCCGGATCCAGGTAGTACCAAGAACCACCATCCTTGACCCAACCACTCGCCTGAGCACCCGACGCATGGTGGTAGAACCACGCACCGTCCTCACTCACCCAACCAGTACGCATATACCCGCGAGCGTCAAAACGATAGACCGAGTCACCAATCCGCACCGACACACCAGCCGGGTACGAACCATCCGCGTAGCGATACCACCAGCCGACCGAATCACTGATCCACGCCCCACCCTGCGGCGTGGGCGCAGGCGTCGGATCCGGAGTCGGAGCCGGCACCGGGTCCACAGTGGGCTCAGGCGCAGGAGTCGGAACCGGTTCCGCAGTCGGCTCAGGGGCAGGAGTCGGAACCGCGGCCATCGTCAGGTTCGCCGAAGCCACCAGGTACGAGGCATCACGCGCGTCGATGCGCAGGTGAACATCTGTCACGGCTGGCGTCACCGTCACATCTATCGAGGCAGTATCCGCATTCTGACTCTCGGGCATGTCGGTCCAGTCCTGAAGGACAGACTCAGCGCCGTCCGTACCGATCTGCACGACGCGCACCTGTCGTCCGCTCGGAACACCGCCCGCCACGGTAGCTGTCACGGTCGCAGGCGCGCCCGACGGTGGCCTCATGGCGTAGTTTGCCCCCGCCTCGGCGATGCCTGAACCAGACAGCGTCAGTGACGCAGGAGCGAAGGAGTGCAACTGCGACGTGTCGTAACCCGAAGCTACCATTGCGGCCTTTGCAACTGACCACGCGTGAGATCCTTCGGTTCCCGCCACATAGACGTGCGTGTCGTCTCGGACTTCCTTATTCTCGGTGCGTTTCAGATAAAAAGTCGTGAGGGTCGACGGGAGAACAACGAAGCGCGGGACGGCATCCCAATAGCGAATACTCGTCATTCCCTCGCCGAAGAAGGCACTCTCACTTCGCGCACCATCGAGGTTCGCAGGACCTTCAAACTCGCCATCCACACCACCTCGTACCACGATGCGACGAACCGGTCGCAACTCCGAATCCATGAACTGGATTCCCTTAATCTGCGTTCCGAAGACAATCGTTTCCGCCTCGGTCCCGCCGAAGCCACTGGCATACTGGACGGAATCAGGGACAACGATGGTCCTCAACGCAGTACTGCCCCAAAACGCATCACTGTAGACACTTGCCAGTCCATCGGGCAGGTTGATGCTCGTGAGTAACTTATTTCCTCTCAGGCTCGACTCGCCAAGAATACGCACCGTGGAAGGCAGCGTGATAGAGGTGAGATTCGTGTACGCGAGCGCATAATCATCAATTTGCTCAGTCCCATCCAGGACCGCATAGGAGCCGCCCATATCCAAGCGAATCGGGTACAGAATTAAGTGCTTATGATCCTTCGTGTAGAGGACCCCGTCGACAGTCTCGTAGTTCGGATTGTCCGCATCCACCTCCACGTGGGACACACACTTAAGCCAGCCCGTATAAGGATTCAGCGATCCCGCTTCGACCTTAGGCCCGAAGTGGATGGAATTGAGCATCCACATATCAACCAACGCGGCCCGTTCCAGCTGCTCGACCGAGCGGGGCAGCGTGAGACTCTCTACCTTCGTGTAGCTGAACGCATAGGAATCGATGCGCTTGAGCTGCGACGGATGCTCATCATCATCCTGGAACGTGATTACCTTCACACTGGAAAGGTCGAATGCGCGATCTCTCACCTCCTGAACGCTAGCGGGAACCCAGACGCGTTCGACGTTCGTTCTCGAGAATGCCTGGGCACCGATGGCGGTCACACCGTCAGGGATCGCGACGTCCGTCGCCTCACCCCTGTACTCAGTGAGGACACCGTCCGAAATCACGAAATCATCCGCTGAAGGTAGGCGTAGATCAATCACAGCCGAGGCGACTTTGACCTCACCCGCTGGGGTCGTGACGCTAGCAGTCAGCGTCGCGCTCGCTGGCCCGCGAGGTGTATGCAGCGTCGCAGTCGGACGATCCGAGTCGGCGGTCAGCGTCCCCACCGAGGAAGAATCAAGTGCCCAAGACACCCGACTCCCTTGAAGCGAAGGAGCCAGGAGTGCGTTGACGAGCACATTCTGGCCACTTGCGACGGTCAATGTGGATTCCGGCAGCTCGATCCCAGTCTCCTCGGATACGGAACGAACCTGGATTCGAACAGTATCCGTTATAACTTCCATGTCCCCATAGGTCGCGCTCACCTGCGCATCGCCCGGGGTAAGGGCGGTGATGACACCGTTCGCATCCACGGTCGCCACGGACTCGTTCGAGGACTTCCAGGTGACAGGTGCGGAATCCGGATGCGGATTCTCAAAATCGACAGGCTCGATCCCGATTCTCTGACCTGGGACCAATACCGCCCTATGGGGCCATAGATGAAAAGGCGGATAGTAGTCCGGGTCATCTCGGCCCTTGCATACCTCTGAAAATTGATCGGCCTGATAGACAACGTCACTAGCGGCACCGTTGGCCGCCGGGACACCGACAATGGTGAAAGCTAGAGCACCGGCCGCGGCGAGCGCCAGCGCCTTCAATATTCGTTGGGACATCGTTGTCTCCCCTTGTGCTACACGTGGGTCAAGGATGGGCGTGAACCGCGACTATGCGGCCACTCTCTCACAATAGGACGCCAAACATTCCTCCGTAAGTCTTTTGGTTATTTTCGCGGAAATTGCCCCGCGCCCCCGGACACTGTGTCCGGGGGCGCGGGGCAGGATCAGCCATCTCAGTCGCTGACTAAGCGATCAGCTGACCATTATCGGCAAAGTGGTACCAGGTACCCCAGATGCGCAGCCACCCCGTTGCCATCGCTCCGGAGGGGCGATTCAGGTAGTACCAGTGCCCACCATCCTTCAGCCATCCCGTCGCCATCGCGCCATTGGCGGGCGACAGGTAGTACCAGGTGGCCCCGACCTTCACCCATCCCGTCGCCATGACGCCGCTGTGCGGGCTCAGGTAATACCAGTGCACACCGGAGAGCAGCCAGCCACTGGCCTGCGCCCCGGAAGCCGCGTGGTAGTACCACTGCCCACCGTCGAGCACCCAGCCGGTACGCATGTAGCCCGAAGCATCGAAACGGTACACATTCCCGTCGATGACGACAGACTCTCCCGCGGGGTAGGAGCCGTCCTCGTATCGGTACCACCAGCCTCGACCATTGCGTTTCCAGGTGCCCGCCTTGTGCGCAGGAGCCGGAGCACTGACGTGGATCGTGGCGCTCGCCGATACGAGCGAGGGCTGCGTCGGGTCGTAGACGGTCACCGTCGCATCCCCCGCACCCACCGCTGTCACGGTGCCGTCCTGACTGACCGTGGCCACGGCCTCGTTCGACGAAGACCACACCACATCGGTCACGCCCGCATCCGCGGGTTCGTGGGTGGCGCTCAGCGTCACGCTCTCCCCGACCGACAGGGTCGCGTCAGCCTGCGAGAGCGCAAGCGACGTCATGGGAACGGGCTTCAGGTCCACCTTCACTGTCCCCTTGTTCACCGGCCAGTCCCACACTTGCAGGTACACGCTCGCGGGATCGCCGCCCGAACGCTCAGCAATCTGAGATAGCGGCACCTCGAAGTGACCGCCGTGTTGCCCATCATCCCCGCGTTCGTCCGAACCGTAGACCTTCTCGCGCATGAATGGCTCGCCGTCCGCGCTCCACGAGAATCCGTACGCCGCGATAGGCGAGGAATCGGTGGCGTCGAAGGAGAGCTTGCGTTCATCTCCCTCGCCCGATATCGCCACGTTGGAGATGACGGGAGGTGCCGTGTCCAGCGTCACCACGTGGGTGAGGCGCTCGGTACGAGGCGAGGCACCGCCGGTCGTGCCTTCGATCGTCAGCGTATAGCGTCCGTCCGCCAGCGCACGCCCTTGCTCGTCGTATCCATCAAAGATCGGTTGACTACCGAACGTAGCTTCCGCGGTGCTCACCTCGGAGTAGCGTCCATTGAAGACAGTCCGACTCTTGGGCGCTCCCCCGTAGGTGTATGAGCGCACGACGTCGCCGGCCTCGTTGCGGTAGGTGTAGGTCAACGACATGACGTCGCGCAGCAGGACCGTCGCCGGGGTCGCGTACGTCCGGGCGTTTTCTTCCGTCGACCGCGAGATGATGTAGAGATGACGATCATTCGTACTGATCGCGGCGGCCTCCTCCACGTCAAACGGGTTCAGCTGCCCGAGTGTCAGCCCGTGGAAAGTCATCGTGGACGTGCCGATCGTTCCCTCGCCATACACGGGGCTATCAAAGATCGGGGTTTCATCCGCCGACCCGTAGAAACCGAGGTACGGGACCGTCAGGTCGGGTTGCCCATCCGCGCTCGTCAACGTCACTGCGCCGTCAATGAACGTGCCCTTGGGCGTCTTCTCAGATGCGAACGAGGCGAACTGCGGTGTCGGGTTCACGCTGACGGTCACGGTCGCACTCGACGCCGCGGGGACGGTGAGCGTGTCGGCAGAGAAGGTCAGGTCGATTCCCTTGCCGGCCCAGTTGGTCGAGTGCTTCGCATAGAGCAGACCGTTGACGTTTTCGGACAGCGCCTGTCCGCCCAGCGTGTATGTGTGGGCAGTGTCGGACAGATTGGTCAACTGTACCTGGAAGGTCCACCCGCTGGTGCTCTCGCCCAGCTCAGCCTTCGGTCGCGACGGGTCCGAGGCCCCCACAACGCTCGGGTACACCGACGAGGTCGTGGCTGCCTGCGCGTCCACCATGCCAGCGCCGACCCAGCGCGGGGACCAGAAGGCGCCATCCGCTGCAGACGTATCGACGATCGGGCGGGCGGTCCCCATCAGGAAGCTGGGAACCAACGCGGACTTATCTTCGTCGCTCAGCCCCGCGAACATCGGATCGGTCGCCATGCGCTGACGCACGAGGGCGGCGACACCGGCAACTTGAGCCGAGGCCTCGCCAGTACCCGGCATCCGTCGATAGTCATTGCCGGGGATGGCAGCGTTGACGTTGCCGCCGGGCGCGGCGATCTCCGGCTTGAGCCTCATGTCAGGGCCTGGACCCCACGAGGAGGAACTCCACGGCGCGAGGCCGTCTGTCCCCTGCATCGTGGAGCCGCCGACGGCAGCCACGGCGAGTACGGAGGAGTAGGAAGCGGGTGCACCAATTGCACTCAAGTCACGCACGCCCGTGCGCCACTCGGCTCGCCCACTGTCTCCCGCTGGCGCATCTACCGTGATACCCGAGTCGGAAAGCCGGGCAAAGACGTCGTCGTACAGTGCCGACGCCTCACCGTCGAGATCGCGATTCGCCATGAAGGACACGCAGACCGTGTCGGGCTTCAGGACCATCGCATCATCGAGGGCCGCCAACAGGTCACTGTCACGCACAGTCCAAGTGCTATTAGACAGAACCTTGGCGAGGATGAGCTGCGCATCGGGCGCACTCCCCTGATAGGTCGCTCCGTTGGCAGCCGCGAGCGCCGCCATGCGGGTGCCATGAGCGTGCACCGTAAAGTCTTGCGGACCATAGCCATAGCCGATGGATGGGTTCGTGTCATGGTCCGCATAGTCGTAGACGAAAGGAATCTTGTCACTGACCCACGCGCCCCCTCGACCGGCATCCAGCTGGGACGTGAGAGACGCCATCTCGGCCTGCGGGAGGCGCAGCTCGGCGGTATCCATGGTCCCAGCGAAGGCCTCGTGCGAGGTATCGAAACTCGCGTCAATAACTTCGATGACGCGCCCACGTCCCCGACCAGCTACCTGATCGGAGCGAGTTTCCTTCGCCGGATCGACAACTGCCACGCCGCCGTCCCCCCACATTTCGGGATAGAAGACCGGCTCACGCTGCCCGTCGACGAACGCGTCCTTGACCCCCTGCACGCTCTTAATGGCCCCGAGGGCAGACGCGGGAGCGGTGATCGCAAAACCGTCCAGGGCGTGGTGGTAATCGCGCACATCCCCGATGCTGCTGCCCGGCGACGCCTGGCTCACGGCCTGCGCGATGCGCCGCTTGAGGTCCCTGTACGTTTCCGCCCGGTCCTCGCCAACAGCGTCCGGCGCAAGCTGGACGATGATGGTGGTCGCCTCATCTGCTACGGCCACACCGGGCGCAGAAGCCTCGGCACTGTCCGTATCGGCCGCAAACGAGGGCGTCATGCTCATGGTAGTGATAGCGAGGGCGCCAGTAGCGACTAACGCTAGCGCCGACAAACGCCGATGACACATCTGCAACTCACTTCCTTAACGGCTGGTTCAATAGGGAGCGCATAGGCGCAGCTCTCCTGCTTTTAGAGTAAGCCCTGATCGCCCACCGCAGGATAGTTGTCGCGAATTTCTCACACCGTCCGCCAAACGGTTCTCGGGCCCATTTGTCGCATACTGCATCACCTTGTTGCGCCCCACGCTGACATGACGGAGGTCTGCCCGGCCACCCCATCGGGCCACTGTCAAGGACTTGCCGCAAGTTTGACCCCATGTATGAAATAGAGCGTATCGGAGAAGGAGAAGCGATAACGCTGAGTATCCGAGGCCTGCGCACCTGTCACGACGCTGGCACCCCTCGCTCACGGCAGCTGACCATAGCAACAACCCGCCAGGCAGGCCTCGTGCGGGCCCGCCCTGGCGGGTTGTCAGTTGCGCGCACTGCGGCGCGTGATGAGATCAGAGGATGACGGCAGTGCCCGTCGCGATGGCGGCAAGCATGCCGTTGTCGGTGCCGGCCGTAAAGTAGTCGACCTTGACGCCGACGACCGCGTTCGCGCCCATGGACTGCGCGCGTGCACACATTTCGTTGACGGCGGTCGCGGAGGCGTTGCCGAGCTCTTCCTCGTACTGGGAGGCGCGGCCACCGAACACGTTGGACAGGCTCGCGCCGAAGTCCTTGAAAACGTTCACGCCGGCGATGGTCTCGCCCGACACCATGCCGATGTAGCGCTTAATCGGCGCACCCTCAACGGTCGGGGTCGTCACAACAAGCATCATTCACTCCTTCATACGGGGGGGGTAACGGATCAACACTACCCGCCATCCCGCGCGGAGGCTAGCAGGTCCGCGCGCGCACGAACCCGGGGCGCCTGATGCCGCGCCCATATCGGGACCTGAAACCCAATCGGTCAGACACGGCGGTGCTAGCATCCGAATGTCATCCACGTTCAGGGGGGGCAACGGTGCGCCCCACAGCTCATTCGGAGCGCTGACATGAAAATGCACGTCTACGGTCCTGGCGGGCAGGACTGCCCGACCGTCCTCATCATTCATCCGATGCTGTCCTCGGCCTCGAGCATGAAGGCTGCGCTCTGCGACCACATGGGTCCCGGGCTACGTTTCCTCGTTCCGGACCTGTCCGCTCACGGGGACGAGGCCTCGACCCCCTACGTGTCAGCGGCTGACGAGGCAGCGGCGATCCACGAGTGGCTGACGTCCCACGAGGTGCGTCGCCTGTCTCTGGGTTTCGGGGCGTCGCTCGGCGGGGTCATCCTCTTTGAGCTGCTGCGGTTCCCGGACCTTGCGTTTGATCGATTGTTTATTGAGGGCGTGAGCTTCTACTCCGGCGGACCCGTAGCCCGAGTCGGCGGGGCCGTTCTCAGCCGCGTGATGGTCACGAAGCACCGGAAGGCCGTGCGCGACCCCGAGGCCGGGGCGCGCAAGCTCGCGCGCCTCTACGGCGAGGAGGCGGCTCACGCGATGGTCGCCAGTTTCTCCGCGATGAGTGAGGAGAGCATCCGCGCGATCGTGCGCGACTGCTCGCATGTCAGCCTGCCACCCCTCTCCCCCACCACCCAGCGGTGCTGCACCTTCGCCTACGGGGAGAAGGATTCGGACCTGCGGCTCGCGCGCCGCGTGGTCCCGCGACTCTACCCGGAGGCAGAGCTGCGCGTCTGGCCCGGCTGGGGACACTGCGAGCGCATGAGCCGCGACTCGGTCGCCTACGGGGCAATGCTGCGAGGGCTCGTCATGGAGGGGCGTTAGCCCTCCTGCTTCCGGTTGGGAAAAACGGCAATCGCACAGGGGATGCGCCCTCGGACGAGGCGGAAGCGGGCCTCGTCGTAGCCCATCCCCTCGACAAACGCCTGGTACGAGGCCGGGGTGAAGTGCTCCTGAAAGCGCACCCCCAGGCGCGACAACAGCCGCGGAATGGGACTGTTCGCGCCATCCGTGAGGCTCACGTAGGTGGGGACGATGATCGTGCCGCCCGGCTTCACGACTCGAGCAAGTTCTCGTAAGGCGTGCGCAGGGTCAGGCAACAGGTGGATGACATTGCCCGCGACGGCCACGTCGAAGGAATCGGTGGCGTAGGACAGGGCCGTGATGTCGGCTTGCTCGACAGTGACGTTCGAGTGTGTCGCGAGCTTCTTACGGGCTTGCGAGAGCATGCCCTCGGAGTAGTCCGTGGCGACCAGGCGGGCGCACACCGGGGCAATGGCGACGCTGATCGCGCCGGTGCCGCACGCACATTCGAGGACACGGTCACCGGGGCGGATCATGCGCGCGACTGCCTCGCCCGTGCCGTCATAAACAGCTCGGTTGAACGTGTTTTCGAAGAAGTCGTAGAGCGGTGCAACCCGATCCCAAATCATGCCAGCACCTCCGTGTGCTTGTGCGTTGCGCGGGCCTTGAGCCGTCACGATACAGGAAATGCTACGCCCGAGAAGGCGACGCCGGGGCGACACGGGGTTCTGCGCACGGGGACATATCCGCGGGGGCACATGCGGATAGGTTATGCGGATACGGATAGGTTATTCGCATGCGGATAGGTTAATAAGCTATCCACATCGTCATAACCTATCCGCATGTTCGTAACCTATCCGCGTAGTCGCATGCAGCGCGCGGATCAGCTCGTTACACGCGATTATGCCCGCCGCCCGCGGCGCGCATGAATGAAGGCACCGACGCCGTGGGCGACGAAGCCGAGCAGGCTGTAGCCCACCCCGTAGATGAGGGCACTGTCGTTGAAGAACAGGTACATCGGCACCAGGAAACACACGAAGGGCGCGAGCAACCACAGGAGGCTGAAGCCATCCGCGACCCCATCCCAGGCACCAAAGCCCATCGCTAGGAGGGGATTGATCGCGAGCAAGATCAGGAACGCGAGGCTCTTCACGATCTCCATCGAGTCCGAGACCTGCGAGACACCAAACCACGCCGCCGGGACCAGCAGGAAGATGCCGAACAGCACGGCGATACGAATCCACGTTGATTTTGTCGCCCACCTCATGGCTCAATGATACCCGCGTCGCATGAAGAAAAAAGCTCTTTGACACGTCAGCTGTGCAGGCCTTGACATGGGCGCGAATGACCCAGCGTCGCGATGTTCGCGACGCTGGCAGTGGGGCGCAGGCTAGCTGCAGAAACTCCCGAAGAATCCGCTCTTTTTCTCAGCGAGGGCGTACTCCTCGTCGGTATGGTTCTTATCGCACCACTGATCCGGGGGAACCTGTTCCTTCACCGAGTCGATGTGCTTGCCGCAGCCCTTCCATGTGATCTTTCCGCATACCTCGCAGGTGGTGGGTCGACACATGATCGTCTCCTTCGTTGTCGCGCCTCGAGCCCCTCGTTGGACCCGCTGCATGGTGTTGCGAGCGTCCGCTCTCGGGCTGGTTGCACCATCGCATGAGGCCAGTCGGAGGACCGAGTGCTCGGGTTTGTTGATCGGGATGCTCCCGGTTGTGACTTGAGATTCTACTGCTTCGGTCTCCGACGCGGGGTCATTTTCGAGGCCAAAATTCTCAGGCTCATCGCTCCCCCTTCACCAGCACGGCCTCGGCCTTCTCTCCGAGCCACGCCCGCAGCGTCTGGATACCACCCGACAGCATGGTGACGTTGAAGCCCGCGTGGCGCACGATGCGGTAGCCGATCCAGGAGCGCACGCCCGCGGCGCACATCACGACAAAGGGCCGGTCGCCGACGTTCTCGTCGACCCAGGCGCGGACTTCATCAAGGCGGTCGCGCAGCTGGGTGTGCGGGATGTTGAGGGAGTTCGGCATGTGCCCGGCCGCGTACTCCCCAGGCGTGCGCACGTCCAGGACCGGCGTGTCTTCGGTGAGGGCCTCCGGGCCGGTGAGGACAAGCTGGCCGGTCAACACGTTGTGGGCGACCATGCCGGTCTGATTGACGGGATCCTTGGCCTGGCCGTAGGGCGGCGCGTAGGCGAGGTCCAGGTCGATCAGGTCTGTCGCCTTCAGGCCCGCTCGCATGGCGGTCGCGATGACGTCGATGCGGCGGTCCACGCCGTCGGCGCCCACGGCTTGCGCGCCGAGAATCTGTCCGTCGGTGCCGACGTGCATGAGGATGTGCACGGGCTTGGCGCCGGGGAAATACCCCGCGTGCTGGTTGGCGTGCGTGTGCACCGTGAAGTACTCCGCGCCCGAGGCGTCGAGGGCCTGGCGGTTAGCGCCGGTCATGGCGGCGGTGAGGCTACCAACCCGAACGATCGCGGTGCCCTGGGGGCTCGGGATCGGGCGCGCGGCAGCTCCGCCGTATTCGGCGTCGGCGATCGCGTCGGCGACGAGGCGTCCCCCGCGGTTCGCGGGTCCGGCCAGGGCGACGGGGCGGTCGTGGTCTCGGCCGATCGTGCCGTCGCCGACCGC
>USPB01000054.1 GCA_900556405.1 uncultured Actinomyces sp. | reverse complement strand
GGCAGTAGAATCGGGTCATGAGCGACGAAGTGGAAATCGGTCGTGGCAAGCGCGGGCGCCGCGCCTACACGCTGGACGATATCGCCCTCGTGCCCTCGCGGCGCACCCGGGATCCCGAGGACGTCAACGTGGGCTGGCAGATCGACGCCTACCACGTCGACATTCCCGTGATGGCGGCCCCGATGGACTCGGTGATGAGCCCGGAGACGGCGATCGCCTTCGGTCGCCTCGGCGGCATCGGTGTGCTCGACCTGGACGGCCTGTGGACCCGCTACGAGGACCCGACGCCGATCCTTGAGCGCATCTCTCACCTGGGTGAGGAGGAGTCGATCGCGTCCCTCCAGCGCATCTACTCCGAGCCGATCAAGCCGTCGCTGATCACCGCGCGCCTTAAGCAGCTGCGCGAAGCCGGCGTGGTTGTGGCCGGCAAGCTCTCGCCTCAGCGCGTGCAGAAGTATTGGCGCGCGGTCGTGGATGCGGGCGTTGACCTGTTCATCATTCGCGGCTCGACGGTGTCCGCTGAGCACGTGTCCTCGCGCAGCGAGCCTCTCAATCTCAAGCGTTTCATCTACGAGCTGGACGTCCCCGTGATTGTCGGCGGCGTGTGCACGGACACGGCGGCCCTGCACCTGATGCGTACGGGCGCGGCGGGTGTCCTCGTCGGTTTTGGCGGGGGTGCGGCGCATTCGACGCGCCAGTCCCTGGGTGTGCATGCGCCGATGGCGACGGCGATCGCGGATGTGGCGGCTGCCCGGCGCGACTACATGGACGAGTCTGGCGGCCGCTACGTGCACGTCATCGCGGACGGCGGCATTGGCCGCTCCGGTGACCTGTCGCGCGCGATTGCGTGCGGCGCGGACGCCGTCATGCTGGGTGCTGCCATCGCTCGCGCGGAGGAGGCTCCCGGGCGCGGCTGGCATTGGGGGTCGGAGGCGACGCACCCGGATATGCCGCGCGGCCAGCGCGTCCACGTGGGTACGACGGGCACGCTCGAGCAGATCCTCTACGGCCCCTCGACGCGAGCGGATGGTTCGCTGAACTTCATTGGCGCGCTCAAGCGGACCATGGCTTCGATGGGATACTCGGAGGTCAAGGATCTGCAGCGCGCCCAGGTGGTCGTGTCCCCGTACTCGGCGTCCTGACTTTCGTTCGCTCCGCGACGAGGCCGGGGCTGGGTATGGCGGGGTCGGTGGAGCGCCGCGACGTCGGCTTAGTTTGACGAGGCCGGAGCCGCTTCTCGCTGTCGGCTGCACGCTCGTCCGGAAACGCCTTGTATTTTCGGGAATATTCTCAATGTCTTCCGCGCGCGTGTGCATGTGATTACACTTGTCATAACTCGTGTTGCCGTTGGTAAAACGCCTGCGGCACGGGGCTCGTCGGCCCCTCACGGTGAGGTGAGGTTGAGAGGACATCCCGATGAAGTGCGGGACACGATCACTAGCTGTACTCGGCGCGCTCGCGCTCTCCGCGATGGGGCTTGTGCCCGCCGCATGGGCGGCTGATGCGGGCCAATCGGGTGCGGTGGAAGCAAGCCAGTCGGGAGCTGCGCAGACTGAGGGTACGCAGGCCCACTCAGGTGCGGCGCAGCCTGAGGAGCCGACGCAGCCCGCTCATTCTTCCGTCCCCGAAACTTCCGCGCAATCGGGGGAGGCCAGCCCAGGCCTCGTCGATACGCCGATCCCTGACATCCAGGCCGTGGGCGCGGGGGATGATTCCGCGATGGTGGGGGCCACCGTGACGACGCTCGGCGTTGTGGCTGCCGCGTACCCGGCCGCCGAGTCCGGCTTGGGCGCGACGCTGGACGGCTATACGATCCAGACCCCCGGCTCGGGCGGTGCCTGGGATGAGGGACGCGCGAGTTCGGATGCTCTGTTTGTCTACGCGGGGAAGAACGGCCAGGTTCCAGCGGTCGGAACGTGCGTGCGCGTCACCGGAACGGTTGGTGAGTTCCCCGCGACGACCGCGAAGGAAAACCCGCAGAGCCTCACCCAGTTGGTGGCGACCTCCGTGAGTAACGTTGAGGGCTGCCAGGCCGTGACCCCCACGCCGGTGACCGGCGTCCCTACCCCCGATCAAGCGGAGCCCTACGAGTCGATGCTCCTGGCTCCCCAGGGCACGTGGACCATCACCGACAACTACCAGA
The DNA here is from genome assembly GCA_900556405.1 of uncultured Actinomyces sp. Taxonomy (GTDB): domain Bacteria; phylum Actinomycetota; class Actinomycetes; order Actinomycetales; family Actinomycetaceae; genus Pauljensenia. The sequence continues at coordinate 8,732 of USPB01000054.1, read as the reverse complement.
CGAACCAATACGGCACCCTCGCCCTCACCCCGGGTGAGAGCCCGCTGCGCGCGGCCACCGACGTGGTCGCACCCGGAGCGGCGGCCCGCGACTACGAGGCGGCTAATGCCGCGCGCGTCATCGCCCTCGATGATGGCACGAATACGAACCTGCTGAAGGGGGCTGCCACCGAGGCCGCCTACGCCTACCTGGCCAACGGCTCGCCCGCACGCGTCGGCTACCACGTGTCCTTCGCGGGGCCGGTTGTCCTCGAGCCCAGGCACGGGTCCTTCGTTTTCCAACCCACGTCGATGGTCGCCGGGCATCCGGACCGCTCGCCCGTCACCATCACGGGGCAGCGTCCGAGCGCCCCCGCGGTCGGAGGCGACACGCGCGTGGCGACCTTCAACGTCCTCAACTATTTCTCGGACCTGGGCGTGGACGAGGCCGGATGCACGGGCTACCCCGACCGCACGGGTGCTTTCGTGACGGCGAAGAAGTGCAAGGTGCGCGGCGCGTTCTCGCGCGAGGCCTTCGCGAACCAGGAGGCCAAGATCGTCTCGGCGATTAACGCCTTGGGGGCCGACGTGGTCGCCCTGGAGGAGATCGAAAACCCGGTGGCCGTGGGCGTGGGAACGGACCGCGACGCGTCCCTGGCGCGCCTCGTCGAGGCCCTCAACAAGGCGGCGGGAGCGGGGACCTGGGCGTACGTGCCCTCGCCCCAGATCGTTCCCGAGGCCGAGGACGTCATCCGCGTTGCGTTTATCTACAAGCCGGCGACCGTCGCACCCGTCGGTGAGTCGCTCATTGACGACGACCCGGCGTTCACGGGCCTGGCGCGCCAGCCTCTCGCTCAGGAGTTCGCGCGCGTCACCGCGCAGCGATCCGTACCCGCATCCTTCGTGGTCATCGCCAACCACTTCAAGTCGAAGGGATCCGTCCCCGAGGGCGCGGGCGAGGGCAACGTCGACAACGGTGACGGGCAGGGCAATGCGAACGCGATCCGCGTCGCCCAGGCGCAGGCGCTGGCATCCTTCGCCGCCCGCTTCTCGGACAAGCCGACCCTGCTCGTCGGCGACTTCAACTCCTACTCCCAGGAGGACCCGATCAAGGCCCTCGAAACCGCTGGTTGGGCGCACGTGTCGGGCGCGGGCGAGGCCTCCTACGTCTACTCGGGGCGCTCGGGATCGCTCGACCACGTCTTCGCCAACGCGGCCGCCAAGCCGCTCCTCGCGGGGGTGACCAGCTGGGCTGTCAACGCCCAAGAATCCATCGCCTTCGAGTACTCGCGGGCCGGCATGAACGCTCACCTGGCCATCGAGGCGGACAACCCCTACCGCTCCTCGGATCACAACCCCGAGCTCATCGGGCTCACCCTGGGCGGCGGAGAGGACCCAGCTCCGGCGCCGAGCGCTGACCCATCCGCTTCTCCAACTGAGGCGCCCAGCCCGGCCCCGGCCTCGTCCCAAGCCCCGTCCCCGGCGCCCCAGCGCGGCCTCTCCCAGGGGGCCACGGCCTCGACCCGCACGACTCCCACGCGCCAGACCCGCACCCCAGGCAACCTGGCTCGCACCGGCACCGATGCCGACCGAGCGGTGGGCTTGGGTGTCCTCCTCGCGGCAGCGGGCGGCGGCCTCCTCCTCGTCGCGCGTCGCGTTCGCCGCCGCGGATGATCCCACAAACTCCCCACGCACCACGCAGGATGCGCCGACGGCGCCGCCCCGATGAAAGGAACATACCCATGCACAGACCATGGACTCGACTCGCGCTCGCCTCGGCGGCCGCCCTCTCCCTGGCGTCTCTGCCAGCCGCAGCGCTCGCGGCCGGGCAGGACGAGGCCGCGCAGGACGGGGCCGCGCCGATCACCCTCGACCTCTACACCCTGACGGACGTGCACGGACACATCCAGCAGGTCACCAAGAAGGGGGTCGTTCGCGAGGCTGGCCTGCCCGCGATGAACTGCTACCTGAAGAAGGCACTCGCGACGAACCCCAACTCCTCGTTCACGCTGCTGGGCGACAATATCGGCGCATCCCCCTACATTTCGGGCGCGCTCAAGGACAACCCGACCATCGCGGCGCTCAACACGATGAATCCGCTGGCCTCGACGATTGGCAACCACGAGCTGGACATGGGACAGGCCGTCTTCAAGCAGCGCGTCGACGGCTCCAACCCGAGCGAGTTCGTGCAGGCGACCTTCCCCTACCTGGGGGCCAACATCGAGGGGATGGGCACCTACGGGGACGGCATCCCGTATCTGGGGGACTACAAGGTGTGGACGTCGCCCTCGGGCATGAAGGTCGCGTTCATCGGCGCGATCGCGCAGGACGTGCCCTACAAGCTCAGTCCCGGCACGACTGAGGGTCTGACTTTCACTGACCCGATCGCGCGCATCAACTCCCTGGCGGCCAAGCTGAAGACCAGCGGACAGGCCGACGTCGTCATCGCCATGCTCGACGACGACGTGAAGAACAACTACACGAAGGTCGGCAAGGACGTCGACGGCCTCATGGGTGGGGACACGCACGTGCCCTACGAGTTCGACCACGTGAACTCGGTGGAGTCCTTCGAGTCCGCGAACCCGCGCCTGGCGGGCATCGCGTCCGGCTCGTACACGGACAACCTGGGCCTCATCCGCCTGACGATTGATCCCGCGACGCGCCAGGTCACGAGTGCCGACTCGATCCTCATCCCGGCCGCCGAGGTCGCCCAGTGCGGCGCGGACCCCGACACCCAGGCAATCGTCGATAAGGCCGAGGCTGACTCGAAGGAAGCCGGCAAGCGCGTCGTCGCTACCGGATACACGACACCTTTCATGCGCGGCGTTTTCACGACCCCCGACGGGCTGACCGAGCCGGGTTCGAACCGCGGTATCGAGTCCTCCCTCGGTGACCTGGTGGCCGACTCCTTGCGTGAGACGATCCTTACCCCGGACGGAAAGAGCGTCGACGTCGGCATGATCAACGCGGGAGGCCTGCGTGCCGACCTGGTGCCGAACGAGGACGGGACGATCACCTACGCGCAGACCTACGAGGTCGAGCCCTTCTCCAACGAGCTGGGCTACGTCACCCTCAAGGGGTCGGACCTCAAGGACGCGCTCGAACAGCAGTGGAAGACGGACCTGAACTCGCAGAACTCCCGGCCCATGCTCAAGCTGGGCCTGTCCTCGAACGTGCGCTACACCTACGACCCGGCGAAGCCCTACGGGGAGCGCATCACGTCGGTGACGATCAACGGCGAGCCCCTCAAGGCCGACGCGACGTACACGGTCGGGTCCGTGACCTTCCTGCTCGCTGGCGGCGACTCCTTCGACGCCCTGACCCGCGGGGGAGCGGCCAGCACGAACGGAAACCTGGACCGCGACTCCTTCAACGCCTACCTGGGTGCGCATTCGGGGACGGCGGCCCGCTCCCTTCAGGATGCGGGGGGCCTGACGCCGCGCGCGGCGAAGTCCTCGATCGGCCTGACCCTGCCCACCGAGGCGGTCGCCGATGGCTCGACGGTGACGATCCCGCTGCGTGGGCTGTCCTTCTCCGAGGGGCCGTCCATTACCACCAAGGTGCGCGTGAGCGCCGGGGGAGCGCAGGCCGTGGCCGAGGTGAACAATTCCCTCGTGGACGCGCACGCCTCCGACGCCGCCTCGGTCATCACGACGGATGGGGCTGGCCAGGCGAGCGTGGACGTGACGGTCGTCGGCGCCTGCGAGGGCAAGGCCGCTGGCGAGGTTGTGAACGTGCCCGTTACGGTTGCCACGGACTTCGCGACGGTTGTCGAGGCCTCGGATGGTCTGACGATCCCCGTGACCTGTGCTGGTACGTCGGTGCCTGCCCCGAGCCCCTCGGCCGATGCTGCGGATGGTTCCCAGTCCGGCAGCCAGGCGGCGGCTCCGACGCAGCACAAGAACGCGAAGGTTCCCAAGAGCTCCCTGGCCCGCACGGGCGCGGACACGGAGAGCCTGGCCGGGGCGCTGTTTGTCGGTGCGATCGGTGTTGCCGGGCTGGTCGCCCGTCGCCGCGTCAATCGTTACCAAAGCGAGAACAAGTAGCCCTTGACAGGCGCGGAGGCGGCGCGGGACACTCGGATCAGACGTAAACGTCGATCATGACAAATGTTCGCGCAATGGCTGCGCGGACACGATCCGTGGCTCGCGCCGCCACCGGTTCAAGGAAGAATCCACATCAACGGAGGAAAACACTCATGAAGCACCTCACGAAGCTCCTCGCCGCGGCGGGAGTCGCAACCCTCGCCTTGGCCGGCTGCGGTGGCGGCGGCGGGGCCACCACCAGCCAGTCCACGGGGGCGAAGGACGCCGCCTCGTTCAAGGCCTGCGCGGTCTCGGACGCCGGCGGCTGGGACGATAAGTCGTTCAACGAGTCCGCCTATGACGGCCTCAAGGCCTCCCAGTCCAGCCTCGGTATCCAGATCAACACGGCCGAGTCCAACTCGGACGCCGACTTCAACCCGAACGTGGAGTCCATGGTCTCTGACGGCTGCAACCTGATCATCGGCGTCGGCTTCAACCTGGAGAAGGCCATCCACGCCTCTGCGGACGAGAACAAGGACCTGCACTACGCCCTCGTCGACTCCAGCTTTACCGACGGCAACAACAACACGGTGACGGTGGAGAACGCGCGCCCGCTGCTCTTCAACACGGCCGAGGCCGCCTACCTGGCGGGCTACGTAGCCGCCGGCATGACGAAGACCGGCAAGGTCGCGACCTTCGGCGGCATCCAGATCCCCTCGGTGACGGTGTTCATGGACGGCTTCGCCGATGGCGTTGCGGCCTACAACAAGGCCAAGGGGACGAGCGTCCAGCTGCTCGGCTGGGACAAGGCCACGCAGAACGGCTCCTTCACGCAGTCCTTCGACGACCAAACGCTGGGCAAGGAGCAGGCGCAGCAGTTCATCTCCCAGGGCGCGGACATCATCATGCCCGTCGCGGGCCCGGTCGGCCTGGGTGCTGCTGCAGCCGCCAAGGCGGATGGAAACACCTGGATCATCGGTGTTGACTCTGACTGGTACGAGGCGAACCCCGACTACTCCTCGATCGTGCTGACCTCGGTCATGAAGGAGATCGGCGCCTCGGTCGAGCAGGCGATTCAGGATTCCGTGAACGGTAAGTTCAGCGCGACCCCGTACGTGGGCACCCTGGCTAACGGCGGTGTCTCGATCGCTCCGTTCCACGATTTCGATGACAAGGTGTCTGCCGAGCTGAAGGCGGATCTGAGCAAGCTCACGGACGACATCAAGTCCGGCAAGCTCGTGATCGAATCGCAGAACGCCCCGAAGTGATGCGATGCGTGTGGGGCTGGCGGCGGTGACGCTGTCGGCCCCACACGGGCATCGGGGCGGGGTGCGCCCACCAGCTGGGGAAGGTCGAAGGAATGAAATTAGAGCTGCGGGGGATCACGAAGAGGTTTGGTCCCCTCATCGCCAATGACTCGATTGACTTAACGATCGAGGAGGGGCATATTCACGCCCTGCTCGGAGAGAATGGCGCGGGCAAGTCCACGCTCATGAACGTCTTGTACGGCATGCACGCACCCGATGAGGGTGAAATTCTCATCGACGGAGAGCCCGTGACGTTTAAGGGGCCGGGCGACGCGGTCGCGGCGGGTATCGGCATGGTGCACCAGCACTTCATGCTGATCCCTGTTTTCACGGTCGCGGAGTCGATTGCCCTGGGTTTCGAGCCGACCGGCCCGGCGGGGATTATCAGCCGAGAGCGCGCCCGGCGCACGGTGCGCGAGGTGTCGGCGCGTTTCGGCTTCGACCTGGACCCCGATGCACTCATCGAGGATCTGCCGGTGGGTGCACAGCAGCGGGTCGAGATCGTCAAAGCCCTGTCACGTCAGGCGAAGGTCCTCATCCTCGATGAGCCGACGGCCGTGCTGACCCCGCAGGAGACGGATGAGCTGATGACGATCATGCGTCAGCTCGCCGATGCGGGGACCTCGATCGTGTTTATTACCCACAAGCTGCGCGAGGTACGCGCCGTGGCCGACGAGATCACGGTCATTCGCCGCGGCCGCGTCGTGGGGCACGCGTCCCCGAGCGATTCCGAGGCCTCGTTGGCCACGCAGATGGTGGGGCGTGAGGTACTCATGCGTGTGGAGAAGGATCCCGCGCGTCCCGCTGGCGGTGGCCTCGCCTTCGAGGACGTGTCCCTGCTGGGCGCGGGCGGCGTGCCGCTGCTTGACCACGTGTCTTTCGACGTTCCGCGCGGTGAGATCCTGGCGGTCGCCGGCGTGCAGGGTAACGGGCAGACGGAGCTGGCGGAGGTGATCCTCGGCCTGCGCACCCCCGACAGCGGTGTCATCCGCCTCGAGAACGCGGACATCACGCGCGCGAAGCCGCGCGAGTCCCTGGAAGCCGGAGTCGGCTTCATTCCCGAGGACCGTTCGACGGATGGCATCATCGCCTCGTTTTCGATCGCGGACAACCTGGTGCTCGACCAGTTCCGTTCCTCCTCCTTCTCGGCCGCGGGCTCCCTCAAGCGCGGCGCGATTGCGCGCAACGCCCGCGACAAGGAAGCGGAGTACGACATCCGCCTGACCTCGATTGAGGATCCCGTGTCCTCCCTGTCGGGCGGCAATCAACAAAAAGTGGTCGTCGCCCGAGAGATGTCGCGCGACCTGACGCTGCTCGTCGCCAACCAGCCGACGCGCGGCGTGGATGTCGGTTCGATTGAGTTCATTCACCGCCGGATCGTGGACGTGCGGGACCAGGGCTGCGCGGTCCTGCTTATTTCGTCGGAGCTCGACGAGGTTGTCTCGCTGGCGGACCGTATCGCCGTCATGTATCGCGGCCGCATCGTGGGCATCGTCCCGGCTGACACGGGCCGCGACGTCCTCGGCCTGATGATGGCGGGCGTTCCCTTGGACGAGGCCGTGGCCGCCTCCTCGGGCTGCGCCACGGACACCGGGGCTATCAGGAAGGACGAACAATGAGCGCGCGCACGAGTAACGGGCCGGGCATCCTCACCCGGGTTTTCGGCTCGCAGTGGTTCGTCTCGGTCCTGGCCGTCCTCATTGCGTTTGTGATCGGTGCGGTCCTCATCGCGCTGTCGGGGGCGTCCGTGGTGGACGCCTACTACGCGATGTTCCGCGGGTCAATCATCGACCCCAACGCGGCGACCTTCGTCCGCCAGATCAAGCCTCTGACGGACTCCCTGTTCTATTCGATCCCGCTGATCATTTCGGGCCTGGGCTTGGCGCTTGGCTTCCGGGCGGGCCTGTTCAACATCGGCGCGTCCGGCCAGTTCATCGTGGGCGCATATGTGGCCGTTCTGATGGGTGTGAAATGCACGTTCATCCCCGGCCCGCTGTTGTGGCTGGCCTGCCTGCTGGGCGCGATGCTGGCGGGCGCGGTGTGGGGCCTTGTTCCGGGCTTTTTGAAGGCCGTGTGCAACGTGAACGAGGTGATCGCCTGTATTATGATGAATTATATCGGTATGTACGGCGTCAACTTCCTCATTCAGCTGACGGTGTTCGATTCCCTGAAGAACCAATCGCTTCCGGTAGCGGAAAACGCCAACGCGCCCAAGCTGGGCATGGACCTGATCTTCCGCAGCGGAGCCACGGCCTCCAGCGCCAACGCGGGCATCTTCATTGCCGTCCTCGCGGGCGTCGTTATCTATTACCTCATTGAAAAAACAAAATTCGGCTACGAGCTGAAGGCATGCGGCTACAACCGCGATGCGGCCCGGTATGCCGGCATCAACGAGACACGCAGCATCGTGCTTTCCATGGTCATTGCGGGCGCGCTCTCGGGCCTGGGCGGCGCATGCCTGTACCTGGCGGGCGCGGGCAAGGGGATCGAGGTGCTGGACACGCTGGCCGCCGAGGGCTTCAACGGCATCCCGGTGGCGCTGCTGGGCCTCAACAATCCCATCGGCATCATTTTCTCAGGCCTGTTCGTGGCGTATTTGAACCAGGGCGGCTTCAATATGCAGGTATACGGCTTTGCGCCGCAGGTCATTGATATCATTATTTCCGTGGTAATCTACTTCGCGGCCTTTTCGCTGCTTTTGCGCGGCTTTGTAGAGCGGCGCGTCAAGCGCAGAGAAGAAAAGCGCGCGGCGGACGGCAGGCCCGCTGTTTCGGGCAGGGGCCCGCAGGAAGGGGGCGGAGCTGAATGAATACCGTATATTTTCTGGTACAGCAGACGATGTTCTTCTCCATTCCGCTGCTGATCGTGGCGTTGGGCGGGATGTTCAGTGAGCGCAGCGGCGTCGTCAATATCGCGCTGGAAGGCATCATGATCATGGGTGCGTTTTCCAGCATCCTGTTCATCAACATCGTGCAGAGCAGCGGCGCGGCCCTGCCGCCCCAGCTGCTGCTCCTGCTGGCGGTGCTTATCGCGGCGGCGGTGGGCGTGCTGGTCTCCATGGCGCATGCATATGCATCCATCAATATGAAGGCGGATCAGGTCATCAGCGGCACGGCCATCAACATGTTCGCTCCGGCATTCGCTATTTTTGCCGCCCGTATGATCCGCAGTGTGCAGCAGATCCCGTTCTCCAACACCTTCCGCATCACCAAGGTACCGGTGCTGGGCGATATTCCCGTGCTGGGGCCGCTGCTGTTCCAGAATACCTATATCACCACCTATCTGGGCTTTGCGGTGCTGGCGGTATCAGCTGTGGTGTTGTACAAAACGCGCTTTGGCTTGCGGCTGCGCGCGTGCGGCGAACACCCGCAGGCGGCGGACAGCGTGGGCGTGAACGTATACCGGATGCGCTACGCGGGCGT
>USPB01000053.1 GCA_900556405.1 uncultured Actinomyces sp. | reverse complement strand
CCGAGGCGAGGCCCGCCCCGCGCGTGCCGGAATCCCTGACGTTTGGACACGGGTCAATGTCGCGCGGCCAGTGGCGCGACTCGGTGCGAGCGATGGCGCAGCGCCTGCGTGAGGGCGCCGCCGACAAGGCCGTCATGGCGCGCGATATGACGGTGCGGTGCGCCCACGGATTCGATGATCGTTTCCTGCTTGAGCGCCTCAGCGACCTGTATCCGTCAACGTGGCGTTTCTGCGTGGATTCGCTGGTCGGCGCGTCCCCGGAGATGCTGATCGCGGCCTCGGGTGGCACGGCGAGTTCGCGCGTCCTGGCGGGCACGTGCAAGCCCGGCGAGGGCGAAATGCTCGCGTCGAGCACGAAGGATCTGCGCGAGCACGACCTGGCTTCCGAGTCGGTGTCCTCGATCCTGATGCAGCTGTGCACCTCGGTGACGACTCAGGGGCCGTTCCTCCTCTCGCTGCCCAACGTCGTCCACCTGGCGACGGACGTTCACGCGCGGCTGGGGCAGGCACATCTGCTTGATCTGGTGGCCGCCCTACATCCGACGGCAGCCGTGTGCGGCACCCCGCGCGACGCGGCGATGCGCCTCATCGAGGAACTGGAAGACACGGAACGCGGCCGCTACTCCGGGCCTGTGGGCTGGGTGGATACGGCCGCGGACGGCGAGTTTGCGATCGCGCTGCGCTGCGGACTCACGTCGGGCACGCGCCTGCGACTTTTCGCCGGGGCCGGCATCATGCCGGACTCCAACCCGGACGCCGAGCTGGCCGAGACCGAAGCGAAGATGCGCCCGCTCCTGGACGCCCTCGGGGTCTAAGCGACTCGTCGACGTGCAAAGGCCCGCCGCCCCTTCACAGGGACGGCGGGCCTCGTCAGTGCGCGCAGCTCACTGAATGCGCACGGACACGTCCTGCTCGGCGCCGTCGCGCACGATCGTCATGGTGACCGTGTCGCCGGCCTTGTAGCGGCGCACGTAGCCGATGAGCTGCTTGGGGCTGGTTACTTCCTGGCCTTCGACCTTGACGATGACGTCGCCGGCGCGGATGCCCGCCGCGGATGCGCCGGAACCGGCGGACACGTTCTGAACCTCGGCGCCGACGTAGGTATCGGAGCCGACGGTCGTCGTCGCGGCCTTGACGGTCACGCCGAGCATGCCGTGGGACGCCGAGCCGGTGGCGATCAGCTGATCAGCAACAGAGACGACCAGGTCGGAGGGGATCGCGAAGCCCAGGCCGATCGAGCCGGCCTGCCCGTCGGACGAGGTAGCGAGCGACTTGATCGAGGAGTTAATGCCGATGACCGCGCCGGTCGCGTCGAAGAGCGGGCCGCCCGAGTTACCGGGGTTGATGGAGGCGTCGATCTGGATCGCGTTCGTCACCACGAGGTCCGAAGACGCCTGAGCCGAGTCCTGCGACGAGCTGTCCTCGTCCATCGAGACCTCGACGGGACGGTTGAGGGCCGAGACGATGCCGGTCGTCACCGTATTCGACAGGCCCAGCGGCGCGCCGATCGCCATGACGGGGGCGCCGGCCTCGAGGTTAGCCGACGTCGCAAAGCGCGCGACAGTCAGGTCCGTGGGCGGGTTCTCCAGGCGGATGACGGCCAGGTCGGTGGTCTTGTCGTGGCCGACGATCGACGCGGAGTAGAGTCGCCCGTCCGCGAGGGTCACCTGGATTTGGCCGCCGCCCAGGACGGAGGAGATGACGTGGTAGTTCGTGACGATGTCTCCCTGCGCGTCGTAGATGACGCCCGAACCGGTGCCACCCGACGAAGCGCCCTGGGTCTGGATCGTGACGACGGCGGGCGACACTGCGGAGGCGACGTCCGTCCAGTCCGTCCCGGAGCTGTTCGACGCGGGCACGGCCGTGACCGTTCCCCCGTTGAGGTTGGTCGGCGTGGAGGCGCGCAGCATGGCCGGGCGCGCGAAGAATACGGCGCCGAGGGTCAGGCCGATCGTCACGAGCATCGCGCAGAAGAGGGCGACCCAGCCCGGCCCCTTCTTGGTGACGACGACGGTGGGAGCCACAGCCGTGGGAGCGGGAACCGCCTCGGGCGAGGCCGGGGCCGCGTATCCGCCGTAGGGTTCGCCCGTGGGGGCGGAGTAGGTACCGCCACCCTCGCGGGTTTCCTCGGCGGAGGGGGTGGGCATCTCGCGCGTGGTCTCCTGCGCGGCCGGCAGTTCCTGGGTGGTCGAGTGGTCCTGCACCGTCGCACGCTGCGGATAGGTGGGGGCCGAGGCCGTGACCGTATCGCGCGGCGAGTCGGCGTCGGGGGCCGGAATCTGAGAGTCGTTCATGGTTTCCTCTGGTGTCAGTTCGTTATTCGTCCACCAGTATGAGTCGCTTCCTCAAAGGGCCTCTGAAAGCGTCCTGTAAGTTCCCTGAAAACCGCTGCTCTCACAGCGAACAGGCTCCCCTCCCACGACGTTCAGGTGAGGATGTCCCGGATGGTGCCGTACAGGTGCGCGCCGCGCTCGACGGGGACATGGACGAGGCGGGGGCCGGCCTGCGGGGTCTCCAGCACGCGGGCGAGCTGCGCGGGATTGTCGACGCGGGCGAAGGCCAGGCGGTATGCGGCCGCGAGCGCCTCGTAGTCGACTTCCTGCGCGACGCCGAACCACCGGTCGTAGGCCTCGGGGGTGGTGGCGCGCCCGTGTTCGAGGGTGGCGAAGATGCCGCCGCCGCGGTCGTCGGCGACGATGATGTCGAGGTGTGCCCGTACGGCCGCTGCCAGGGCCAGGGAGGACGCGTCGTGGCAGGCCGTCAGGTCACCCATGACGGCGGTGACACGCTCACCCGCAGGGGCCGTGGCCTCGCCCGCGTATCCGGCGCCCAGGCAGATACCGACGGCGGTCGCGATAGTGCCGTCGATGCCGGCCTGCCCACGGTTGGAGTGGACGACGCGGCCTTCCAGCGTGGGGACGGCCAGGTCGAAGGCGCGCACGGGGTTGGAGGCGCCGAGGACGAGGGGCCCGCTCGTGGAGGCGGCGACGGCTCGCGCGAGGTCGAGCATGGTCCGGCCCGAACCGGCGGCGAGCAGGGAATCGATGCGCTCACCTGCGTCGCGGGCGGCGTCGCGTACGCGCGACGCCCACTCGGCCTGCGCGGCGCGAATCGGCTCGCGCGCGGGCTCCAGGTCGGCCACCACGACCGAGGCGTTGCCCGAGACGTCGACCCACGGGGCGTGCGGGTCGACGAGGATGACGCGTACGTCGGGGCGCGCGAGGAGGGCGTGGATGGGGCGGGATAGCGTCGGGCGGCCCGTGACGACGACGGTATCGACCTCCCATCCCAGCGACGAAGCCACGAGGGACTGCTCAAAGGGGGTCACTCCCCCGCCAGCCCACGCGCCAGAGGCGGGCTCTGCCAGCAGGGGAAATCCCGAGGCGCGCGACCACTCGCGGGCGCGAGGCGACGCCCCTTCACCTGCGACGATGAGCCCGGCGGCGGCAGGGCCGACCACGTCCTCCCAGCGCGCGCTCACGGGGGACGCGGGAAGCACCCGGGTCGGGCGAGGGACGAAGGAAGCCCCAGCCTCGTCCCCGGAAGTCGGAGGGGACGCGGGCGAAGCGGGCGTGAGCGGGTCGCGGAAGGCGACGTTGATCTGGACGGGCCCGGGGGTGCCGGTGGGTGCGCCGCACGCGGCGGCGACGCAGCGCGTCAGGTGTCCGACGAGCGTCACCGAGGCCTCCTGAGGTTCTAGGTCCACCTGCGCGCGCACGTGGGTGCCGAAGAGGCGCGACTGGTCGGTCGCCTGGGACGCGCCGACGCCTCGCAGCTCGCCGGGGCGGTCGGCGCTCACAACCAGGAGCGGCAGGCGCGCGTGGGAGGCCTCGAGGACCGCGGGCGCGAGTTCGGCGACGGCCGTCCCCGAGGTGACGACGATCGCGGGCAGGGCTCCGGTGCGGGCCAAGCCGACGGCCATGAAACCGGCGCCGCGCTCATCCAGAACGGCGCGCGCGTCACCACTAAACGCGCCTGCCTCGAGCGCGTATGCGAAGGGGGCGCTGCGCGATCCGGGGCAGTACAGGACGTGCGTGAGGCCCAGGGCCTCCAGGGACGCGAAGATGGCGCTGGCGGTATCGACGGAGGGCATACGCCCAGCCTACCGGCCCCCCGCCCCCAGGTGCTCGGCCATACCCTCGAGGCGCATGCCCCAGCGGGAGACGAGATCGCCGTCGACCGGCGTGCGGTCAATGAGTTCCTGGTCGGGTTCGCGCCGCCCCACGGGCAGGCGTCCGCGCTCGGGAATCAGGGGCTCGGTCACGTCCCCCACCAGCAGCGAGGCCGTGGCCAGGCCGGCCGCCCGGGGCACGCCGGGCACCGCGGCGGCCGCGGCGACGCCGACCGACAGGCCGACGGAGGTCTCGAGGGCCGAGGAGACGACGACCCCGAGCCCGCTCTTGCGAGCCACCTTCAGTGCTGCACGCACGCCTCCGAGAGGCGCCACCTTGATAATGACCACGTCGGCGGCTTCCTTGCGGGCCACCTCAAGCGGGTCTTCGGCACGGCGAATCGACTCGTCAGCAGCGATAGGAACGTCCACCGAGCGGCGCACCTGCGCCAGCTCATCGACGGTCAGGCAGGGCTGCTCCACATACTCAATGGGAACCACGCCCGCGGCGGCAGCCATCGCGGGGATCGCGGCGCGAGCCTCGTCGACCTCCCACGCGCCGTTGGCGTCGAGGCGGATCATGGCCTGCCCGCCGACCGTCTCACGCAGGGCATCGGCGACGGCGGCGATGCGCGCGCAGTCGCGACTCAGGCTGACGCCGGGTTCGGCGACCTTGATCTTCGCGGTCGCGCATCCGCCCGAGACCTTCACTCGCTCGTAGGCCTCTTCGGGGGAAATGACGGGGATCGTCACGTTGACGGGCACAAACTTGCGCCGAGGAACCGGCGGGAAACGGCGCGCAGACTCGAGCGCGGCCGCCAGCCAACGGGACGACTCCGCGTCGTCGTAGTTCCAGAAGGGCGCGGCCTCTCCCCAGCCGGCATGGCCGTGCAGAAGAAGACCCTCGCGGCGCGTCACCCCGCGGAAACGCGTCGTCATCGCTACCTTGTACACCAAAATGTCGTCGACGCCCTCGAGGGCGTAACGCGCTTGGCGACTCAGTGTGCGCATCGGAATGCGCATGAGCGTTGGTTGCAGCGCTGCGTTCATGAGGAGCCTCCTTACTTACCGGTAATATTATCGCGCAACCTTGGCTCGCCAACAACTCGATCACGCTGAAACTTGTATGCAATTATGCAGTAAGCGCCCCAAAGTGACAGACTCTCTGACAGAGCAGAACGCCTGGCAAATACAAGAGTATGTCACGACACACGCATCAGTGACTAGTTATCTCACCATGCGCGAACACGAGAGCATCCTTTGTTCCGATTGGTTAGGTTGCACACGCCCAACGCGTCGGAGGGCCTGGCCACCCCTTCAGCAGGGCCCGCCGAGCACCCTCCCGCACGCACGCGCACCGCACCGCCGGCGCCTCGTCGATTAGAATCCGAGGCATGAGTGCACTCCCCTTCGTCTCCGACACCTTCGATCCGACGCGTTGGCGCGAGGTCGAGGGTTTCGACTTCGCCGACATCACCTACCACCGCGGTATTTCGCGCGGCCCCGAGGTGGACGGCCGCCCCGAGGGCGCCGACATGCCGGTCGTGCGCATCGCCTTTGACCGCCCCGACATCCGCAACGCCTTCCGTCCCGGCACGGTCGACGAGCTGTACCGCGCGCTCGACCACGCGCGCCAGACCTCCTCGGTCGCGGCCGTGATCCTGACGGGTAACGGCCCGTCGGCGCGCGACGGCGGCTATTCCTTCTGCTCCGGCGGCGACCAGAGGGTCCGAGGCCGCGACGGCTACCGCTACGAGGTCGAGGGAGCGGACCCGGAGGCGGCCACCGCCCAGCGCCGCGAGCAGATCGACCCCGCTCGCGCCGGACGCCTGCACATCCTCGAGGTTCAGCGCCTGATCCGCACAATGCCGAAGGTCGTCATCGCGGCCGTTCCCGGCTGGGCAGCTGGTGGCGGGCACTCCCTCAACGTGGTCGCGGACCTGTCGGTCGCCTCCATCGAGCACGCGGCCTTCATGCAGACGGACGCGAACGTCGGCTCCTTCGACGCGGGCTACGGCTCGGCGCTGCTGGCCCGTCAGGCGGGCGACAAGCGGGCACGCGAGATCTTTTTCCTCGCGGAGCGCTACGACGCGCAGACTGCCGAGCGCTGGGGCGTCATCAACCGCGCCGTCCCCCACGCACAGCTGGAGGAGACAGCCCTGGAGTGGGCGGCGACCATCGCAACGAAGTCCCCGCAGGCCGTCCGCATGCTCAAGTTCGCCTTCAACCTCGCCGACGACGGGCTGGCCGGTCAGCAGGTCTTCGCCGGCGAGGCCACGCGCATGGCGTACATGACGGCCGAAGCACAGGAGGGGCGCGACGCCTTCCTCGAGCATCGCGCCCCCCGCTGGGAGGATTACCCCTACTACTACTGAGACACTACTGCGGTTTGCTCCACTTCTGGGATGCGCCGCCGTGACAATCCCAGACCGTCAGGCGGTTGCCGTTCGTGTAGTGGTCGCCGTCCAGCGTCAGGCACTTGCCTGAGTGAGGGTTGTAGTACTGGTTGCGCGGCGTGTAGTACCAGGTTTGGGAGGGCGCGCCGTTGCAGTCCCAGAGGTGGGTGTAGGTCCCGTTCTCGGTGCCCTGATATTCGAGGTCGACGCACTTACCCATGACGGAGAGCGTGTTGCCGTCGTAGGTGACGCGCTGGGCGGGAACCGAGGCGCAGTCGTAGAGCTGGATGGGCGTCCCGTTGGCGGATGCTCCCTCTCGAACGTCCATGCACTTTTGCCCCTGGTTCACGACGTTGCCGTTGCCGGTCGCGTTCTGCCCCATGTAGAGCACGTCCCAGGCGTGGAGGTTGTCGACGTCGATATCGACGTAGTTACCTTTCTCGTCGGTGCCGAGCCGCGAGCGCAGGGCGACGGCTCGCGTCCCGCGCTCAGTGTCCGGCGTGACCTTGTAGACGGTGCCCGGCGTGGGCGAGTCACCGTAGTGGTAGCGCACGGTGAAGGACCCCGTGTCGCTCACCGCGTTGCCGGGGTCACGCCAGAATTCGTCGTTGCCCAGCAGGTTGATCAGGTGGATGACGTCCATCCCGCCCGAGCGCATGACGCGGGCGTAGATCGTGTTTTTCAGGCCGTTGCGTGACACGTTGTATCCGGGGATCTCCACGATCGAGTCGTCGAGGGGGCGCAGGGTCGGCCCGTAGAAGAGCTCCTCGTAGCCGGTGGTGACGTCGTAGTAGCGGGTGATCCACTGCGTCAGTTCCTCGTCCATCCACTTGGTGCGGTCCGGGAAGTAGGCGGCGGCAATCATGCGGTCGCCCTGCCCCATCTCGATGTGGCTGGCACCGTTGGCCGCGAGCGCCGCGTCGAAGAGTTGGACGGAGGGGGTGGAGAAGGAGTTGATGTGCAGCTCGTCGAGGTTGATGTACCCGTAGTCGCCCTCGTCGACGCTGATCGTGACGGTGTGGTCGCCCTCGGTGAGATACGCCCAGGTGCCTCCCTCGATGTTCCAGTGGTCCCAGTCCTGCGTGAGGCCAAGAAGGACGTTTCGCGAGACGACGCGCCCGTCGACGGAGAAGGTTCGCGCCGCCATGTCTCCCGTGGCGTTGGACCACCGGGGGACGAGGCCGTAGTTGCGCGAGGCGTCCACGTGGACGCGGAAGGTCACGGAGTCTCCGCGCTCACCGAAGTGGTCGATGAATCCCGTGCCTGAGTAATCGCGGTGATCGGTGGCCACCTGCACGCCCGTGCGCGTTGCGGTCGAGGCTTCGGCCTCGTACCCGGGGCCGTTGTTCCACTTGTTGTTGACGTATCCGGCGACGACGGCGGGCTTGTTCCCCGACAGGATGCGCTGTTGCTGGAGGTAGTTTTGCACGTCCTCGTAGCGTTCGTGGGAGTCCCACATTTCCGTGTACTCGTAGGTCGCGGATCCGGCGGCCATGTGGTCCATGCCGAAGCCGTCGACCGCGTTCATTCCGACGGGTTTCCCGGTGGCGTCAGCCGTCTGATCGATGAGCGTGCCGAAGGCTTTGGGCAGATCGACCGGTACGCCTCCGGTTGTCGCCATACCTCCCTGGTGATCCTCGCTGTGCCCCCAGTCGCCGAGCTGGTCGAGGTGGGTTCCGTCGAACCCGATGTCTTCGCTCTGGTGGACGTACTGGGAGACGATGTGCGAGCGCCACGCAGGGTTGGATGGGTCCATGATCCACAGGGTGGAGTCCGGACGATTCGCCAGCATTTCGAAGGACCAGGGAGCCCCACTCGAGCGGTAGGTCAGCCGCCAGTCGGGGCTCACCCCGTAGGATTCGTAGCCGTTGAGCGCCGCGTAGCTCATGGAGTACGGGTAGGCCTCGACGGAACGCCACTGGGCGGCATGAATGAGGCCCGTAATGGTGTCTCGCGACATTTCCTCCCCGCCCCACGAGGACCAGGTCGGGGCAACGCCGTTTCCGTCGTAGGGAACCGGTGCCTCGTGGCGGTACATCCAGTCGTAGAACTGCAGGGCATTGATGTGGTACTTCTGGGCGAGGTCGTCGACGGCTCTCTGCTGGTCCGCTCCGCTCATGCCCTGGGGATAGGAGTCCAGGAATCCGAAGCGCAGGTAGCGATACGGGTCGGAGGACACGTCCAGCGCGGTCTCGCCCTGCGCGCCGTTGTCCGAGTCGGCTTCAATGACGTAGCCGGTGTAGTCGCGGTCGGGGGCGCTGAACTCCCAGGATGCGCGCCCGTATCCGTCGACGGGCCGTTCGTCCGAGGCCATGACCTGTTCGCCCAGGTGCATGAGGCGGAATCGGACGTGGGAGGCGCCGGTGACCTGGGCGGTCACGTCAACGCTCTGGTTGGGCAGGTATCGGGCGTTTTCTGTCCAGACGCGTGTGATCTGCGCCTGGGCGTGCGCCGGCGTCACCATCCCGATGATTCCGGCAGCGGTCGCCGCTGCCGTCGCAACGATCGCTATTTTCGCGGGTAATACTCGCGATTTCATGGTGTGTTCCTTTTCAAGACATCGTTGTCTGCCCCGCGCGTGGGTCGGGCGAGGACGGAGCACAAATGGCCTCCGTCGAGCGCGCGTGCTGCGTGCGCGCGTCGAGGCGTCGTCTCCTTCGTCGGTGACGAGGCCTATGAAGACCCCCGGGGCGGCCATCGGTGCCGGCCCCGGGGGAATCGTCATGTGGAGTTAGCGCATGTAGACTCGGGCCTCCCATTCTCCGAGGCTCTCCGGAATACCCCGGTCGGCCTCGGGCAGGTCGCGGTTGGACAGGAGGAGCTCTCCGCTGATCTCACGTCCCGCCTCGCCGAGGGAGGCGGGCTGGGAGGAGAGGTTGACGAGGACCGTTGCCACGGCCTCGCCGAGGGTGCGGCGATAGGCGAAGATCGCGGGCGAGGGGGTGTCGATGCGCTCGAACGCACCGGCCGCGATGACGGGGAGCCCGTGTCGGATGTCCGCGAGCGCGCGGTAGTAGGCGTAGATGGAGGATGGGTCGCCGACCTGGGAGGCGGCGTTAATCTCCCGATAGTTGGGGGTGACGCTGATCCACGGGGAACCCTGCGTGAAACCGGCGTTCTCGCTTGCGTCCCACTGGACGGGGGTGCGCGCGTTGTCGCGGCCGGTGAAGGCCAGGCCCTTCAGGACGGCCTCGGGGCTCTCCCCCGACTCCACCGCCTCGCGGTAATAGCGCAGCGCCTCGACATCTCGGTAGTCCTCGATGCCACCGAAAACGCCGTTGGTCATGCCGAGTTCCTCGCCCTGGTACACGTAGGGCGTGCCGCGCAGCATGTGCAGGGCCGTCGCCAGGGCGGTGGCCGACTCGTAGCGCCACTCCTCGTCACCGAAGCGGCTGACGGCGCGCGGCTGGTCGTGATTGTCCAGGTAGAGACTGTTCCAGCCGACCTCGCCCTGGGCCTCCTGCCAGGCGCTCAAGCAGTCGGCGAGCTCGCCGGGGCGCAGCGGGCGCGGGTGGAACTTGCCCGCTTCGAGGCCGAGGTCGACGTGGTCGAACTGGAACACCATGTCGAGCTCGCGCCGCGCCGGGTCCGTGAACAGCAGGACGTTGTCGCGGCGCACACCCGGGCACTCGCCGACCGTCATGGTACCGCTGCGGCCCTCGAAGACCTCGCGGCGCATCTGCGCGAGATATTCGTGCAGGTGAGGCCCTTCGGAGAAGTGCGGGAATCCCTCGCCCCACGCGCGCCCGGGGTAGACGACGCCGTCGGGCAAGCCCGGATCCTTCGAGATCAGGTTGATGACGTCCATGCGGAAACCGTCAACGCCGCGGTCGAGCCACCAGTTCATCATCTCGTAGACGGCCGCGCGAACCTGCGGGTTCTCCCAATTCAGGTCGGGCTGCTTCTTGTGGAACAGATGCAGGTAGTACTGTCCCGTGGCCTCGTCCCACGCCCAGGCCGAGCCAGAGAAGAAGGACCCCCAGTTGTTGGGCTCAGCCCCGGCCTCGCCGCCCACGCACCCGGGGCGAGGATCGCGCCAGATGTACCAGTCACGCTTCGGGTTATCCCGGGAGGAACGCGACTCGACGAACCACGGGTTCTCGTCGGAGGAGTGGTTGACAACCAGGTCCATGACGAGGCGCATGCCCCGCTCGTGGACGCCCTCCAGCAGTCGGTCGAAGTCCGACAGAGTGCCGAACATCGGGTCGATGTCGTAGTAGTCGGCGATGTCGTAGCCGTTGTCGGCCTGCGGGGACGCGTAGATCGGCGAGAGCCACAGGACGTCCACGCCGAGGGCCTGCAGGTAGTCGAGCTTGGAGCGGATCCCCTCCAGGTCGCCAAAGCCGTCACCGTTCGAATCCTTGAAGGAGCGCGGATAGATCTGGTAGACGACCGCGCCCTTCCACCACT
>USPB01000052.1 GCA_900556405.1 uncultured Actinomyces sp. | reverse complement strand
GGCCGAGATCTGCGACGTCACCTGCGCCGACGTGACGATGCTCGCCCAGGCCCTCGGGCACGACGAGCGCATCGGACGTCGCGCCCTCGGCGCCGGCATCGGCTTTGGCGGCGGCTGCCTTCCCAAGGACATCCGTGCCTTCGTGGCGCGCGCCGAGGAACTCAACAAGGGTGAATCGGTGGCCTTCCTGAAGGAAGTCGACGCGATCAACACCCGTGGTCGCACCCGTGCGGTCGCCGCCGCCGAGGCCGCGCTGGGTGGGTCTGTGACGGGCAAGAACATCACCGTCCTCGGTGCCTCCTTCAAGCCCGACACGGACGATGTACGCGACTCGCCCGCCCTGGACGTCGCCTCGCGCCTGCACGAGCGCGGCGCCAACGTGCGCGTCACCGACCCGATCGCCCTGACCAACGCGGCCGCCCATAAGCCCCACCTGACGATGGTGGAGGATATGCACGCGGCGCTGACCGACGCTGACCTGGTCGTCCTGGCCACCGAATGGAGCCAGTTCGTCAACATGGATCCGGCTGCCATCGGCCCGCTCGTGCGCTCGCGCACCATCGTGGACGGGCGCAACGCGCTGGACCGCGAGGCGTGGAACGCCGCCGGTTGGACCCACGTGGGAATTGGACGGTGATACGCGGGTCGCGCCCGGGTGCATACCTCGGAGATAACCCGGACAATGAGGTCATGAGCAAGCAGAACACGCGCGCGGGCGTGTCCGTTAGCATCCGCACCAGGATCATCGCCGCGGTGATCCTGGTGGCGGGTGCTGCGCTTACCGTCTCCGGCGTGCTTGTCTTCATCCTCCAGCAGCGTGCCCTCGACGCCCGCGCCGTGGATCGGCTGCATCAATCCAAGATCGCGCTCCAAGACCTCGTCGAAGGCGGGACCAACCCCGAGACGGGCGTGGCTCTCACCGACCCCTCGGAGATAGTGCGACTGCACCTGGCGCGAACCTACGCGGGCACGTACGCCGGTGAGGTCGGCTTCGTCGACGGGACCCTGTACTGGCTGCCCTCCCAGGAGCCGCGTCTGCACATCGAGGACGACGCGGAGCTGGTGGCCTACGTTGCGCCCCTGACGACGGGCACGGACACCATCATCACCACGCATACGACCACGACGATGACCTACCGGCTCATCGTCGTGCCGATCGCGGGTCCGTCCAGCAACGCGGCCCTCGTCCACGCGATCGACATGCGCGGCTACGGGGAATCGACACACTCTGCGATGGTTCTCTACGTGGTTGCCGCGCTCGGCACCCTCGTCCTCGTCGTACCTTTTGCCTGGTTCTCGGTGACGCGCCTGCTGCGCCCCATCGGCGAGCTGCGCCGCGCCACCGACTCGATCGGCGAGTCCGACCTGACGACCCGCGTTCCCGTGCGCGGCAACGACGACCTGTCTGGTCTGGCAGGAGCGGTGAACAGGATGCTGGACCGGGTCGAGACTGCGGTTGTCGCCAGGCGCGAGCTCCTCGACGATGTCAGCCACGAGCTGCGCACCCCGATCACGGTCGTGCGCGGCCACATGGAACTCCTCGATCCCGACGACCACGACGACGTGGTCGAGACCCGCGCGCTCGTTATCGACGAGATCGACCGGATGGGCACCCTCGTCGGCGACCTGCTCGAGCTTGCCCGGGCCTCGGACACCGCGAACCTCGCATCCACGGACCTTGCCGCCCTCACCGAGGCGGTCCTGGACAAGGCCCGCGCCCTGGGAGATCGCCAGTGGACCCTCGGCGAGGCCGCGCAGGTCACCTGCTGCCTCGACCCGACACGCATCACCCAGGCGTGGCTCCAACTCGCGCAAAACGCCGTCCAATACTCGGCCGACGGCACGCTCATCGCAATCGGATCGGGCACGGACTCGCAGTGGGCACGCCTGTGGGTGCGCGACCGCGGCGTCGGCATTGCCCCGGATGACATTGAGTGCGTGCGTCAGCGCTTCGTGCGCGGCACCGCGGGCACCGAGAGCGTTGCCGGGTCCGGCCTGGGCCTGAATATCGTGGAATCTATCGCCCGCGCCCACGGCGGGCACCTCGACATTGAATCGACACCGGGGGTGGGCTCGACCTTCACCCTGGTGATCCCTCTGCGCCCCTGCGGCGCGTCAGGAGAGACATCATGACGACCATTCTCATCGTTGAGGACGAGGCCCGGATCGCTGCCTTCGTCGCCAAAGGACTGCGCGCCGCCGGCTTCGTCCCGGAGATCTACTCCACGGGATCCGAGGCCGTCGAAGCCGCCCTGCAGGGCCGGGGCGCCCTCATGCTCCTGGACGTGGGCCTGCCCGACATCGACGGCTTCGAGGTCCTCGAGCAGATTCGAGGCCAGGGCGTGGGCATGCCCGTCATCATGCTGACGGCGCGCAGTTCTGTTGCCGACCGTGTGGCCGGGCTCGAGGGCGGGGCCGACGACTACGTGCCCAAGCCCTTCTCCTTCGAAGAGCTGCTGGCACGCGTGCGCCTGCGCCTGCGCGAAGAGACGCCCACGTCCAGCGCGATGACGCTGACCCGGGGATCGCTCGTGCTCGACCTGAAGACGAGGCGCGCCTGCGTGGGCGAGGAATGGGTGGATCTGTCCGCCCGCGAGTTCACTCTGCTCGAAACCTTCATGCGCAATCCGGGACAGGTGTTCAGCCGCGAGCAGCTGCTCTCGGCCGTGTGGGGCATCGACTTCGATGGCGCGTCCAATGTGGTGGACGTGTACCTGTCCTACCTTCGCCAAAAAATCGGTAAAGACTACTTCGAAACGGTGCGCGGCATGGGGTACCGGCTCCTCTGATACCGGTACCCCGCGCGCTCAGTCGTCGGTGTCGTCGTTGGTGTCGTCGTCGTGATCGTCGTCGTCATCGTCATCGTCGTCATTGGGGACGGCGCGCTGCGGTGAGGTGGGGGCGACGTAGTAGGGGTTCGTCGCGACCGGCGCGGGCGTGGGTGCGGGCGCCGGGGCCTCGCTGGTGGGCTCGGGGGCCGGCTCCGGGGTCGGTGTCGGCTCCTCGGTGGCCGCGACGACCGGGGCGGATTGGGGGCCCGCACCGTCGGACTGGGCGGGGACAGAGAGGCCGGACTCTATCGTGGTCTGCTGGCCTCCGGCCGCGAGGGCACGCAGGCCGAAGAAAGCGCCGCAACCGACGGCAGCGATGAGGCCGATAGCCCAGATCACACGCATGCGTTCTGACATGTGTACTCCTTTCATCGATACCAGGATGGATGCGGACCGTGAGAGTCCCATTGTGTCTTCATGAGGAGATTCTCATGAAAGGACGCGTCGCGCTTGGCGGAGCGCACGGGGGAGGGGAGTTGGTGTGAGCATCCTCGTGTGTTGGCCGACGAGGCCGTGGCGCGCTCTCGGGGTGGGCGCGGTCCGCGTAACATGGCCCCGTGAATGAGTTTTCCTTGGCAATCCCCGGTGTTGATGGCGGCGACGCGCGCCGCCCGTACGCGTCTACCGATTCCGAGCGCTGGGTGCCCGAGGACCACAAGTCCTCCGAGCGCACCGAGTTCGAGCGCGACCGCGCGCGCATCCTCCACTCCTCGGCGCTGCGTCGCCTCGGCGAAAAGACGCAGGTGCTGGGCCCGATCTCGGACGATTTTGTGCGCACCCGCCTCACGCACTCCCTCGAGGTCGCCCAGGTGGGCCGCGAGCTCGGCAAGGAGCTGGGGGCCGACCCGGACGTCGTGGACGCGGCGTGCCTGTCCCACGACCTCGGGCATCCGCCCTTCGGGCACAACGGCGAGCGCGCGCTGGACGCGGCGGCCGCCTCGATCGGCGGTTTTGAGGGCAACGCCCAGACCCTGCGCGTCGTCACGCGCCTAGAGCCCAAGGTCATCGGCGCGGGCGGCGTTCCCGCGGGCCTGAACCTGACGCGGGCGACCCTGGACGCGATCTGCAAGTACCCGTGGGTCAAGGCCGGTGGCCCGGACCTGGCCAAGTCGACCCGCAAGTACTCCGTGTACCCCGACGATGCGCCCGTGTTCGCGTGGATGCGTCAGGGCGCGCCGGCTGGCAGGCGGTGTCTGGAGGCCCAGATCATGGACCTGTCGGACGATATCGCCTACTCGGTGCACGACGTGGAGGACGCTGTCGCGACCCGCAAGCTAGATCCCTCCGATCTCTTCGACGACGCGCACTGCTCGGCGGTCGTGGCCTCGACCCTGGACTGGTACGGGGCGTCCGTGGCGCGCTCGGACCTGGAGGAGGCTCTCGAGCGGATCGTGTCCATGCCCGTGTGGCTGCGCTCTTTCGACGGGTCCTACGCCTCCCTCGCGCACCTGAAGGACGCGACGAGTGAGCTGATCGGCCGCTTCTGCTCGGCGACCGTGGCCGCCACGCGCGAAACCTTCGGGGACGAGCCGCTGGGCCGCTACCGCGCGGACCTCGTCGTGCCGCGCCAGGTGCGCGCCGAGATCCAGATCCTCAAGGGCATGGCCGTCCACTACGTGATGAGCCCGCGCGAGAGTGAGCCGGTGTACTACCAGCAGCGCACGCTCCTGGCCGACCTCGTCGACGCGCTGTACGAGGCCGGGGCCGACGCTCTCGAGCCGGTGTTCGCCGCGCAGTGGCGGGCCGCCTCCGACGACGGCGTGCGCCTGCGCGCGGTCATCGATCAAGTTGCCTCGCTCACCGACGTGTCAGCCTCCGCATGGCACGCCCGCTGGTGCGGGATGCTGTCCTCGCAGCTGTGAGCGTGATCGGACGCAGACGTGGGCGGGCATCGGTAAACTGAGGGACATGGCGGGTCTGATTCGCAAGGACGACATCGAAGCGGTACGTAACGCAGTGAAGATCGACGAGATCATCGGCGAGCACGTAGCGCTGCGACCCGCGGGCATCGGCTCCCTCAAGGGCCTGTGCCCATTCCACGACGAGCGCACGCCTTCCTTTAACGTGCGCCCCCACCTGGGCATGTTCCACTGTTTTGGCTGCGGTGAGAGCGGCGACGTCATCTCCTTCGTGCAAAAGATGGACCACCTGCCGTTCACCGAGGCCGTGGAAATGCTGGCGGCGAAGGCCGGGATTACCCTCCATTACGAGGAGGGCGGGGCGCGCGTGCGCACCGAGGAGCCGGGCAAGCGCCAGCGCCTCCTGGATGCCCACCGCGTCGCCGAAGAGTTCTATCAGCGCCAGCTCGCCTCCCCCGAGGCACATAAGGGCCGCACGTTCCTTGCCGAGCGCGGCTTCACCCAGGCGATGTGCGCGCATTTCGGTGTCGGCTACGCCCCGGCCTCGTGGGATTCACTGACGCGCCACCTGCGTTCCAAGGGCTTCACGGACCAGGAGATCCAGATTTCGGGCCTGGGTTCGCAGGGCAGTCGCGGCGTGTACGACCGTTTCCGCGGGCGCCTCGTGTGGCCGATCCGCGACATCACGGGGGCGACGGTGGGCTTTGGTGCGCGTCGCCTGGACGACAGCGACAAGGAATCACCGAAGTACCTCAACACCCCCGAGACCCCGATCTATAAGAAGTCGCAGCTCCTGTATGGCCTGGACCTGGCGAAGAAGACGATCGCGACGGAGCACAAGGTTGTTATCGTCGAGGGGTACACGGACGTCATGGCTGCGCACGTCGCGGGCGTGACGAACGCCGTGGCCACGTGTGGCACCGCCTTTGGCTCCGAACACGTCAAGATCATTCGCCGCCTGCTGGGCGACCACGCGGATCCCGCTGCCGGTGTTCTCCTGTCGTCGGGGCGCGCGCACGGCTCCGAGGTCATTTTTACGTTCGACGGCGACAGCGCTGGACAGAAGGCCGCACTGCGAGCCTACGGCGAGGATCAGAACTTCGCGGCCCAGACCTTCGTGGCGGTCGCCCCGGGTGGGCAGGACCCCTGCGAGCTGCGCCTGTCCCAGGGCGACCAGGCGATCGTCGACCTGGTGAACTCACGCATCCCGCTCTTTGAGTTCGCGATCCGCTCCGTCCTATCGCAGATGGACCTGCGCAGCGCCGAGGGCCGCGTGCAGGGCCTGCGCGCCTCGGCCGGCATCGTCGCGCACATCAAGGACCGCGCGCTGCGCGGCGAGTACACGCGCCAGCTGGCCGGGTGGCTCGGCATGGACATGCGCACGGTCGAACAGGCGATCCGCGCGGCCGGACGCGTCGAGGTCATCTCGCACGAGGCCCGCCCTGGCGAGATTGAGATGGCAGGGGCTGGCCGTCCCGCACCCACGCCCGAGCGCCGAGGCCCCGAGGACCCGGTGAGCCGCGTCGAACGCCAGGCGCTTGAAGCCGTCCTCCAGCACCCACTCTTCGCCGTGGGCTCGGGCTTCGAGGAGCTCGACGGGCAGTCCTTCACCGTGCCCACGCACCGCGCCGTCCACGACGCGATCCGCGCGGTCGGCGGCCTTGATGCTTTCACGCAGATGATGCGCCAGGCCGAGGCCCACTTCGGCCCGGGCGAGAACGCGACACTGGCTGCCTCGCGACACTTCGTCCAGGTGATCCTCGAGACCGCCGGAGAGATCATCGGCCCCGCCGTCACACAGCTGGCCGTCGCACCCCTGCCCGTCGCGGGCGAGGCCGACGTGCGCTCGTACTGCCGCGGCGTGGTGGCCGCGATGGTGCGTATGGACCTGACCCGTAAGCTCGGCGAGGCCCGCGCGGCCCTGTCGCGCATGAACGAGGAAGACCCCAACTACTCCGAGACGTTCCGGGAGCTCATGCGCCTGGAGCAACGCCGGCAAAACTACACCGAAAGGGACTAACCGATGGCCGAAGTTGAGAGCTTTACCCTGGACCACACCGCCGTCAAGGCGCCCTACGTGCGCCTCATCAACGTGGAGTCCGGCCCCAAGGGCGACCAGATTTCGAACTTCGACGTGCGCCTCCTCCAGCCCAACGCCGGGGAGATCCCGACCTCGGGCCTGCACACGATCGAGCACCTGCTGGCCTCCCTGCTGCGCGACCGCATCGACGGCGTCATCGACTGCTCGCCGTTCGGCTGCCGCACCGGCTTCCACCTCATCATGTGGGGCACCCCCTCGGTGCGCGAGGTGACCGAGGCGCTGGCCTCCTCCCTGCACGCCATCGCCGAGGACGTCACCTGGGAGGACGTGCCCGGCACCGACGCCTACTCGTGCGGCAATTACCGCGATCATTCGCTGTTCAGCGCACGCGAATGGAGCCGCACAATCCTCGAACAGGGTTTCTCTCTCGACCCCTTCGAGCGTATTCATCTCGTTCACTGAACTGCCGTGACGAGGTCCGGGGCCCAGCCGCGAGGCTGGGCCCCGTAGGTGTATCTCGGGGCCTATTGGCGGTGGTGGGTCGGGGAAAAGGTAGGGGAGTATAGGGGCAGCCCCCCATGGAGTTCGTCAGGAGCGGTCGCCGATACTAGAAGCGTCCGAAACCAGCAAGGAGAAAGCACTACGATGTCCGCTCCCGCACTCACCTCCCCCGCTCGCATCGAGCCACGGTCGCGCCTGGGCGTCAACCAGTATTGGATCAAGCTCGCGATGGCGGCGCTCATGGTTCTCGACCATCTCCCGCACGTTCCCGGACTAGTCCCCGTGATGTGGACGGACATCTTCCACGTCGTCACCAGGTGCGTGGCCGTCTGGTTCGCCTACGGCGCGGTCGAAGGAGTTCTCTACACCTCGAGCATGCGCAAGTACCTGGCGCGTCTGTGGGGCGCGTCGCTCATCATGGCCGCGGGTAACTACGCGCTGGGCCTGCTGCTGGCCACCCGCGACGTGCACATGTACGACAACAATATTTTCCTCACCCTGGCTGTGGGGACCAGCCTTCTCGCCCTCGTCAAGCGTTGGTCAGGGACAAAGTGGCACAAGTGGGCGATCGGCGGTGTTTCTGTGCTCTCGCTCGTGTGCGCGGTTCTTCCGATCGAGGGTGGCCTGCCGCTTCTGCCCTTCATGGTCATCACCTATGCGCTCTACTCGCGCGTCGTGTGGCGTGACTTGGCGTACCTGGCGCTCGCAGCGGCCATGTTCGCCCTCGTGTGGCAGCCTTACGACACGTGGCAGGCGACGGTGTCGATGCTCGCGCAGAACTCCGATTTCATGCTTATCCTCGTGATTCCGATCCTGCACCTGTACAACGGTGAGCACGGCCCGCACACGCGATTCTCCAAGTACTTCTTCTACGTGTTCTACCCCGCCCACCTGTGGCTACTCGCCCTGGTCGCGTACGTCCAGGCGGGCTGAGCGCCTTTCGAGCCGGTTGGTACCCCGAGGGTCTTGCTGCGTACGGGACCTGAGGGGCGTCTCCTAGTCCAGGCCAACCGCGTCGCGTACGCGCGCCTCCAGGGCGTCCGCCTGACGTTGGCCTGCCGCATCGAGTGGGCCGTTCGCCGTCAGGATGGAGAAGAGCCCGTCGGGTCCGCGCCGTACCCAGGCCGTCACTGTTGTCCTGCCCTCAGTCTCCACCTGGGCGTGTACAACGATGGAACGATTGACGTACTCGCTTGTGTGGCGCATGAAGTCGGATGGGTCGCCCTGCCCTCGTCCCACCAGCGAGGGCCGGGTCGGGTCCACCCATTCGAGCGTGAAGGATTCCGCCTCAGCCTCCCATTGCGCCCGCGCCACGTCGTACCAGGGGAAGACCTCGTAGCTCTTCTGAGCCTTCTCATCGGATGCGGACCCGGCCCCGAAGACGTACAGGCCGGACTTTGCTGCCGCTAGCCATCGCCCGTCATGAAGCTCGAGGCTGGGGGAGCGGCGCTCGCGGGCGGGCAGGCAGAGGGCGAGAGCCTTAGGCAGAGTCGTCATGGGTTGATCGTATCGTTTCGGATGCTGCGGCGCGCTGCCCGTGCGTTGGAAGCTGAGGGCGAGGCCTACGGGGTCGGGGCGATACCCAGGAGCAGAGCACCCACGCCCATGAGCTCGCGGGAGATGTGGCCGGAGGACGCGGGAGAACTCAGCGCAGGGCAAACTCCCTAGGGTGGCGAGAAGCGTTAGCAGGCGGAGCCTTGAGGGGCTCCGGTGTTCGGCGCGCGAACGTACGACGAGACAGTGCCGACAACACATCAGGCTTCGTGGGCTGACGGGGGTGAGAACCTCCACAGGGTGGTGCATGGAGGGTCACATGCCGAAATTAATCGGCCACAATGCGGACGGCGGGCATATTCTGGCTTCATATTTGTGAAAAACCACGACAGGAGACCTCATGGCATCGACGCAGCACACCCCCACGGAACTTGAGGCTGCCGGCGACCTGGTACTTCCCGCCGCCGACGAGCTGGCCGGTCGTTTCCCTCTGACCCCCAACGCTCACCCGGCGACGCCGGAAGAGTACAACGAGATCATGTCGACCCTGGCCTTCGGTAAGAAGTTCACGGACCACATGGCCCACATGCGCTGGACTCGCGACGGCGGCTGGGACGACCGCGGCGTCATTCCCTACGGCCCGCTCGAGCTGACCCCCGGCGCCTCCGTCTTCCACTACTGCCAGTCCGTGTTCGAGGGTATCAAGGCCTACAAGCGCGAGGATGGATCCGTGTGGACCTTCCGCCCCGGCTACAACGCCGCGCGCCTGAACCACTCGGCCCGCCGCCTTGCCCTGCCCGAGATGAGCCGCGAGGACTTCGTGGCCTCCCTCGTGGACTACGTGCGCGCCGACGTCAAGTGGGTTCCCGAGGTCGACGGTTCGTCGCTCTACCTGCGTCCCTTCATGTTTGCCTCCGAGGAGTTCGTGGGCGTCCACCCCGCCGGCGTTGTCGACTACTACGTCATCGGCTCTCCGTCGGGCCCCTACTTCAAGGGCGGCCTGTCTGGAGTGGCCATCTGGGTGGAGCGCGAGTACCACCGCGCCGGCCCCGGCGGCACAGGCAGCGCCAAGGCTGGCGGCAACTACGCGGCCTCCCTGCTGCCTCAGATCCAGGCTGAAGCCAAGGGCTTCTCTCAGGTCTGCTTCCTGGACACCTACGAGGGCAAGTACCTCGAGGAGCTGGGCGGCATGAACATGTTCGTCGTCATGGCGGACGGCACGATCCGTACACCCTCGCTCACCGGCGTCATCCTCGAGGGCGGCACGCGCAGTGCGATTCTGCGCATGCTGCGCGACGAAGGCGTGGAGGTGCGCGAGGAGAAGATCGCCCTGTCCGAGGTCGTGGATGGTATCCGCTCGGGCGCCGTCGCCGAGGTTTTCGCCTGCGGCACGGCTGCCGTGGTCACCCCGATCACTCGCCTGGCTGGCGACGACTTCGACGTCGAGATCGCGGTGGGAGACAAGACCCGCGAGATCCACAAGCGCCTCACCGACATCCAGTGGGGCCGCGCCGAGGATCCCTACGGTTGGACGTATCGCCTGGCCTGAGCGTTGACGCGTGAGGGAGCCACGGCCTCGTCGATTGACACGAGGCCGTGGTTTCTTTTTGTCGTTGGGCGCTTTTGTAGCATGGTGACAGTGGTGTCAGAACCTAACTAAGGCTATCCTTGGTTGTGTACTCGTGTGCGTCATGTCGATAGGAGAACGATGAAACGCGCGATCGTGGTCGTCTGCTCGTGGGCAGCGGCTCTCTGCTTGGCGGCCGCCTACCTGGCGATCGGCTGGGGAATCGACAGTGTTGTCGACGGGCATTCCTGGTCGACGTGGTGGATCGCCGTGCTTGGCGCCCTCGGATCGGGCGTGTTCGCGTGGGCGGTCAGTGCCCTGGGCGCCGCCCAGATGAACCAGATGGAGCCCGCCCTGCGTCACTCGATGATCCGACAGGTCTTCGCGCTTGGTCCCTCCCAGCGCACCAACGAGCGCGCCGGACGCGTCGTCAACTCCGCGACAGACGGCGTCGAACGCGTGGCAGCCTACAAGGGCATTTTCCTGGCCCCCATGATTGCGTCGCTGACGACCCCGATCCTCGTCGTCATCGTCATCGCCCTGACGATCGATCCGGCCTCGGGCGGCTTCCTCGCGATTGCGATCCCGCTGGTCCCGATCTGCGTCATGGGCTTCCGCAAGGCCTTCAAGCCGG
>USPB01000051.1 GCA_900556405.1 uncultured Actinomyces sp. | reverse complement strand
GAGCGTGCCGGGGTGCGATGAGCCAGCCTGTGCCGCTACCGATCAGGATGGCGGGCGTCGGACATGAGTTTGGCGCTGACGGCGTCCGAGTGAGAGCGCTCGACGGGATCGACCTTGAGGTCGCACCCGGCGAGCTTCTCGCTGTTATGGGTCCCTCCGGTTCCGGTAAGTCGACGCTGCTGTCGATTGCCGGTGGCCTGGAGCGTCCGACTCGAGGGCATGTCTATATCAACGGGGTTGACCTGGCGGCCTTGGATAGCGTTCATCGTGCCGAGGTTCGTCGTCGGTCAATTGGATACGTCTTCCAGGATTACAACCTGATCCCCTCGCTGTCGGCCCTCGAAAACGTTGAGATGCCGCTGCAGCTCGATGGTGTGAGTCCCTCCAAGGTGCGCGAGGCCGCGATGGCCGCGCTTGAGGAGGTGGGCGTTGCGGACCTGGCGGATCGTTTCCCGGAGCTCCTGTCCGGTGGCCAGCGCCAGCGCGTCGCGATCGCCCGTGGACTCGTGGGTAACCGTTCGGTCATTCTTGCTGATGAACCGACGGGTGCGCTCGATTCTCACACTGGTGAACAGATCATGTTGGTGTTGCGTGATCACATTGATGCCGGTGCAGCCGGTATCCTCGTGACTCATGAGGCCAGAATGGCCGCATGGGCAGATCGGACTGTCTTCCTGCGCGACGGTCGCATTGTCGACCGATCGAGGGGGGATTCGCTGAAGGATCTGCTGGCAG
The DNA here is from genome assembly GCA_900556405.1 of uncultured Actinomyces sp. GTDB lineage: Bacteria > Actinomycetota > Actinomycetes > Actinomycetales > Actinomycetaceae > Pauljensenia. The sequence continues at coordinate 10,279 of USPB01000051.1, read as the reverse complement.
ACACTGCACCAAGGATCTGATGAACCGACTCAGCATGCGGATGAGGCGATGGGGAGTAGTACTCCGCATCGCCTCTCGTGATGCGCGCCAAAGCCTGGGCCGTACGGCCACGGCGGTCTTCTTGATCTCCCTGCCGATCATCATTGCGATCGCGGCGATCACCTTCTGGGACGTCACGACCTCGCAGCGTTACCAGGCCTCGTCGTGGCTCGGCCACCGCAGTGACGTCCAGGCGGTGACGCTGCATCGGTCGTCGACGGCTATCGAGCAGGACTTCACCGCGGACCGCCTGTCGAAGACGGCCTCGAGCGACGAGGTCTCGGTGTCGATGGATACCCTCGAGAGCTGGCTGCCCGAGGGCGATCAGCTGGTCGCCGTCGATACGCTCTACCAGCTGCGCCTGGAAAAGGCTGACGGCACGGGCTTCACGGTCGACAACGGGACGCAAACGGCCTCGCTGGAGGCGCCGCGAGTGAACGCGGGTGGCAAGAGCGGGCCCCTGTCCGCTGGCCATGCCGTCATTTCCGAGGACGTGGCCCGTGCCCTGTCGGTGAGCGTCGGCGACTCGGTGAACCTGTCCCTGACGATTGCGAAGGAGCGAGCGACTCAATCCCTCAAGGGAAGCGTCGTGATCGACTCCATCATTGGGGGTTCCGAACGCGCGATTATCGGCGATGGGACGCTTCCGATTGACCGTCTGGCGGTCGCGGGGCGCACGCAGACTGCCTGGTTCGTGACGGGACCGACGCCGGTGTCGTGGGAAAAGATCCGCGAGCTGAACGCATTCGGTTTCTCGGTCCTGTCCCGTCAGGTGCTGGCAAACCCGCCCGACGCCTCGGCCCTGCCCTCGCAGATCGCACAGTACGAGGTCCCCCAAAGTACTCGGAGCGCCAACCCGTGGCAGTACCTGCTGCTCGTTGCCGGTATTCTCCTGATCCTCACGGAGATGATCCTGCTCATCTCGCCGCTATACACCGTCGCTCAGCGCTCGGTCATGCGCACGGCTGCCATGATTGTTGCGAACGGTGGTGACCGCACCGACGGCCGTCGGCTCACGATCGCCCACGGCGTGATCATCGGCCTCTACTCGGCTGTGTTTTCCGCGGCCTTCTCAGCGGCCGCGATGGTGGGAATCGGCATGTGGTCGGGCCTGGGCATCGGCATCGTCCCGTGGTGGCCCCTCGCGCTGTCCGTGCTCCTGCCGGTCCTCCTGTCGCTCATGGCGTCGGTGTCACCGGCCCACACGACGTCGCATATTGACACTTCCGCCGTTATCGGCGGTCGCGTGTGGGAGCCGTCCCGCCTCGTGCGTCGCCGCATGATCTACCCGTTGGCGCTTCTGGCGGGTCTGCCGCTCCTCGGTGTCGCCGCCTGGCTCGGTTCGGTGCTCGCTCTCGTCGTCGGTATCGGCCTGCTGGAGGCGGGTCTGATCGGCTCGATCCCCTACATCTTTACGCGGTGGCGCCTCCCCAACGGTCGCGCGTCGATGAGCATGCGCCTGGCGCTGCGCGACGCCGTTCGCAACGGCCATCGCACCTTCCCGGCCATGGCCTCGATCCTGACGACGGTGTTCGTGGCGTGCGGCCTGCTCATCACCCTGTCTTCCTCGAACGAGGCCGGCTGGAACTCGCGCCCGCACGTGGGGCAGCGGGGCCAGGTCTTCGTGTCGACGGTCGACCGCACTGATTCGGTCAAGCGCTCGCGCGACCTCATGAAGTCGGCTGTCGAAGCGGTCGACGGCCAGCGCGGTGTCACCTCGCAGGCGACGCTGAACGGCTTGGCGTGGAATAGCGGCCCGGGTGGCCCGACCACGATGGTCGAGGCGGTGCACCCGTACAACAATTCGACGTTCACGATGTCGACGAACATGGGCACCATGACGGAACTAGACGTGGCGTACATGGTTGATGACGGCACGTATCTGCGTCAGGCTGGGTACTTCAGCAACGAGGACGACATGGTCCGTGCGATCGCTACCTTGAACGCCGGCGGCGTCCTCATTCCCGACCCGGACTACATCGATGGTGCGGGCCAGGTGACGCTGCGGAGCCTCGACATGAGTGCCATCGCAGAGGCGAAGGCGGCGGGAGCGTCGGACGATAACCTGCCGGACGCCAAGGTGACGACCGTCCAGACCTTCGTTGCCTCGCCCCTGACTCGCGTCAACGTCATCGTGCTGTCGCCGACTGCGGCCTCCTACCTCGGCCTCCAGGTGCGGCCTCTGGGCGAGCTCCTCACCGTCGATCATCCGGTGAGCCCCGTCGATGCTCCGTCGTTCCAGGCGACGATCGCGCGCCAGGTGCCCGGCGCCTCGGCCCAGGTGATCGTGCCGACGATGCGCTCCCTTGTCCTGCCCTACGTAGCGGCGCTCATCGCGGTTGTTGCCGCGGCTGCCACGGTCGCCCTCGTCGTGGCGCTGTCGGCCTCGGATATGCGCCCCGACCTCGATACGCTCGATGCGATCGGCGCCGCCCCCGCGATGCGTCGCCATGTGACGACCTGGCAGGGCGTTGTCCTCGCCCTGAATGCGATCCCGACGGCGGTCCTCGCCGGCCTCGTTGTCGGCGTTCTTGCCGTCATCACGTTCGCTCGCTCCCGCATCTTCCCGACCCTGACCACGCTGTGGCCGGTCGTGCCGTGGGGTGCGCTCCTGGGCATGCTCATCGGCATGCCGATCCTGTGCGCGCTCGTCGCGATCGTCCTGACGCCCCGCCACCAGAAGCGTCTGCGTCGCATCAACTAGGGGGACGCGATGAGCCAGACCCCCGACGACGTCGTGATCCCCGCCGGCGCACTCGCATCGTCGTCCGTGCGCGTCGATACCTGGCTGTGGGCGACCCGCCAGCTGAAATCCCGCTCCCAGGCGACGGCCGCCGTGCGCGCCGGGCACGTGCGCGTGAACGGGGAGCCCGTGAAAGCGGCCTACAAGGTGCGTATCGGCGACGAGGTGCGCCTGCGCATCGAGGGATTCGACCGGATCCTCGGGGTCGTCCTGCTCCTGGCTAAGCGCGTCTCCTACCCGCAGGCGCGCACCGCCTACGATGACCGCACGCCGGAGCGTCCGCGCGTGCACATTCCCGTTGCCATGCGGGAGAGGGGCAGCGGCCGCCCGACCAAGAAGGAGCGTCGCGAGCTCGATAGGCTGCGCGGATACGATTCCCACGAGCACTACTGAGCTCATCGACGAGGCCGGGGTGGGCCCGGTGGGGTGCGTGCGGGGGTGTGACACCGCTGAGTTGCTTCCGGGGCTCGACCGAAGACCGTCAGATGCGGATACACAAACCCCGCCGCCCACGGGGCGACGGGGTGTGCGCGATCAGGAATACCGTGTCACTCGTTCGGGAAGAACGACTTCACGTCAACCTTGTAGTACTCGCCCCAGGTGGGGTCGTAGGGGACTGTAAATTGGGTCTTGCCCGTGCCGGAGCTGTCGACGTCGACGGTTGCGACCTCGCCGACGTCGTGCCCCTTGGACGTGAGCTTACTGCTCGTCGTCTGCAAGCTCATTTGGAGCGTGACTGTCGTGGAGGAGAACGACGCGAGATTCTTCTTGATCGTGTCGTTTGCCGTCACGGTCGCGGTGCACGTGATCTTGGTGCCCGATGCGTTAATGGTGCATTCGCTGGTGGTGTCGAAAGCCCCGTTGGGATCGGTAGTAGCAACGAGGTCATTAATGGTGACCTTCTTCTGACACTGCTGTTTGACAGCGCTCTGAGCCGTCTCGCTCACGCCGAGGTAGAGGTCACGTAGCTCGTCGAACTTCGCGACGTTCTCGGGTGTGATCTGCGAGCACCAGTAGGAGGCGAGCTCCTGACCGGCCTGCTCGCGAGTCGACTGGGCCTCGTCGCGCATGTTGGTAGCGGACTTGGCGGTCATCGCAGTCGCAACGAGCATGGCGATCGTCAAGACTGCGAGAAGCGCTGCGACGATGAAGGCGACGCGGTTGAAGATGGACAGGCCCTTGCTCTTACCGGGCTTCGCGGGTGCCACAGGGGCAGTGGTGGCTGCGGCCGTGTTCAGGTCACTCACTGGATTGCCTCCTGCACCTTCTGGAGCTCACTCTTTGCGTCATCGAGGATGGACTGCGAATGCGCGACGTCCTCCCGCGCCTTTCCGTGCATACCGGTCGCAATGATGCTCGTGCCCAGGAAGAGGACGACGAGGAGCGAGGCGATGACGGCGAGGGCGATCTGTCCGCCGGTGGCCTTGGTGGCAGGCGCCTGGGCCACGGGGGTGAACTGCGCCGTTGCGTTGGCGGGCTGTGGCACGGCCTGAGCGGTGGTGGCCTCGTTGGTGGCCGCGGCATCGCCTGCAGCGTTCGAGGTTTCGGAATCTGTGGCGGTGTTGGAAGCGGGCGCGGCCTGATAGCGGTCGGTCCACTGCTCGCCATCCCACCAGCGCAGCTGGTCGGTTCCAGCAGGGTCTGCGTACCAGCCCTGGACGGGGTTGCTCACGAGGAGGCTCCTTTCACTATGTCCCCCTCATTCTATGGGAGCATCAATTTTATTGATCCGGTCAGTGATTAGCCTCACGAGGTCCTCAGAGGCTGGTCGGCCACCAGGAGGTCATGGAGAATCCGCACTCGGTTTTGTCGGTCATCGCCGGGTCGTACGGAACGGAGATCGTGAACGTAGCGGGGGTTCCCGGCGTGAGCGTGACCGTTGTGGTCCCCTGGTAGGGGGAGGAGGGGTTCAGGGTCGTGCCCTTGTCGAGGGTGTAGCCGGAAATCGTCAATTCGAGCGGCCCGAGCGAGGAAATGGGGCTTGAGGAGCTCAGGGTAATGGTGCCGTTGATCGTCGTGGTCACCTGGTCGGTCGTGCACTCGGTCATGGCCGGAGTGAACGCGGCGTCGGCGCCGGCGCGCTGTGCATTGGCATACGTCTCCTTGGGGGCGCATTCCTGGTGAATGGCGTCCTTGACGGCCTGCGTCGCCGAATCGTAGGTCTTGATGGCATCGCGGATCGAGGCGGCCGTGTCGCGGGTGACGGAATCGCACCATGCCTTGGCGTCCTTGTGGACGTTGGCGGCGTCGAGGCGGGTCTTCGCGTCGGCGATCTGCTGGTCGACCGAGGCCTTCTCGGATTGCGCCTGCTCGGCCTGTGCCTCGTAGCTGGACGCAGAATGCGAACGCCAGACGTTGATGCCACCGACGACGGCGGACAGGATGATGAAGATGACCGCGAGGGTGGCCCCGGCGACGGTTGCTGCACGCAGCGGTGCGGGTGCGCTCACTTGTTGGCCTCCTCGATCTGGCGGTTAATGTCCGCGAGCGTGGACTGCGCGGTGTCGAGCTCCTGTTGCGCGGTTTCGGCGCGGCTCTTCGCGTCATCGTGGATGCGACCGCTGGCGCCCAGATGGGACCACGCGAGAACGAGGACCGCGATGAAGACGGCGACAAGCATCCAGGAGGCGACGCAGCCGAGCGTCCACTTGAGGGTGCCTGAACGCTTCGGGGTCTCCTGGGAGGGCTCGGATTCGTCGGGCATCGGGATCGGGGCGTCTGCCTCGTTCGTGGACGAGGCGGGGGTGGGCTCCCACGCCGCCGTCTCCTCGGGGGAGGGCGCGGGTACGGTGTCCTCCCAGTACGAGGGTTCCTCGGGGGAGGGAATCGGCGGGACCTCGGCAGCTTCCTGAGCCGACACGTTCGCCGCTACCTGCTCCTGCTGAGCGTAGTACTGGGCCTCGTCGTAGGCGGGGATCGCCTCGGCGGTCTCAGACTGCTCGGGGATCGCCTCGTAGGGTTCGACGTACTGCGTCCAGGCGTGACCATCCCACCAGCGCAGCTGCGCGGCACCGGTCGGGTCGGCGTACCAGCCTTCCGCGGGTTCGCTCATCGTGGTTCTCTCTCCCGTGTCGTGTCAAAACCGAGGGTACGGTCAGGAAGTCTAGTCGCCGCAGGGATGGTGGGCAACTATGCGCTCAGACCCCGCTGGGCCACATACTCACAGGGCGGATAATGCAGGAACCTGAGGAGAAAGAGGGCATCGGCAGGACCGATGTCACCGTCCCCGTTCCTCCCGCAGGAACGGTGATCGTCTGGCGATCCGAGGGCTGATAGCCCTTGATAGACGATCCCGGAATGAGGTAGATCTCGAGCCCGACGTCGTACGCTGACGCGCCCGCCAAATTTGCTCCGGCAATGGAGACGGATCCGGTGATTGTCACCGAGGATGATCCACCCGTGCAGGTAGGGGTGTCTTGTTTGAGCAGATCCTGCGCCGCATCCTTCGTGTACGCCTCGATAAAGTCCTTTTTCTTCGGGCAAATCTTGCCGATGGCTTCGCGGCGTGTCGCCGTCAGGCTCGAGTATTCTCGCGCCTTTGCGTCAAGCGAGTCGAAATCTGCATTCGCGCTCGTCAGACCGTCACACCACGCCTGAGCTTCCTTCTTATTGGTCGCATCATTGATCTTGGTGCGGGTCGTCGCCGTCTCCGTCTCCGTTTCCTTGGCCTGATCACGCAGGGACTGGGCGTCGCTGCGCGCCTGGCGCGCGGCCTGATGGGTGGAACGCGCGCCGAGCCCCAGGACAACCGACAGGATCAGAAAGAGGACGGCAATGCAGGCGCCGATGATCGTCAGAACCTTCATGCCGCTGTGGGACCTTGCAGCCTGTGGCGTGGGTGCCTGCGTGGGGGTGGGGACGTAACTCACTTCTCCAACTCCTCAAGTTCCTTCTGGGCCTGATCAAGCTCGTGTTGTGCCTGGTCGAGCTGGTGCTGAGCGTCGTCACGTTCGCTCACCGCGGGTGCGAGTTCCGCACGTGCGTGGCTGTAGGAGGTGCCCGCGATGGCTGCCGTCACCCCGAGAACGAGGACCGCTACCCACACTGCGACTGTCGCGACTTTCCAGCGCGAGGAGGTCTTGGAGTCCTTGGTGTGTTCGGCCTTCTTGTTCCGCGCGTCCTTCTCCGGCTGGTCGAACCTGGGCTCGGGGCCGTAGGGATTCGAGGAGACGGTCGGTGCCTGCTTGTTGGACGGCAGGTGGGGGCCCTTCTGGGTGCTCGTCTGCTGTGCGCCGCCGCCCTGCGCGATGCCAGCCTGAGCGTTGGTCGCAGCTCCCTGCTGCGGCATACCCTGCTGGGCTCCGCCCTGCGGGGGAAAGCCCTGCTGCATGCCCTGCTGGGGGAAGCCCTGCTGGGGCATCTGCTGCTGAGGCATGGCCTGGCGCTGCGTGGGCATCGGCTGGTACTGCTCGGTCCACATGCCACCGTTCCACCAGCGCAGGCGAGGAGAGCCTGCGGGGTCTGGATACCATCCGGGTGCTGGTTGAGACATGACCGTCCTTTCAGTTTCTCGCATCAGTGTAGCCAATCCGTGAGCTTCATAACGTGCGTAGTCATCCGCTCTTCCTGAGCGTGTTCGGGATGACAGGTACTCTGAAAGGTATGGCCTCTCTTTTCACGTCTTCGCCCCTGCTCGCGCTCTTTGTCGTTGTTGCGTTGGGTGCGGCGATCGGGGCCATCCGGATCGGCCCGCTGCGCTTTGGTGCGGCCGGCGCGCTCTTCGTGGGGCTCATTGTCTCGGCGGTTCACCCCGAGGTTGTGAGCACGCACATGTCGATCGTCCAGCCGATGGGCCTGGCGTTCTTCGTGTATTGCGTCGGAATTTCTGCGGGAGCGACCTTCTTCCAGGACTTGCGCAAGCAGACGAACCTCCTCGCGCTGACGACGATCGTGTGTATTGTCGGCGCGGCTATCGCGCTCGCGGGCGGACGTCTCCTCGGCCTGTCGTCCGGCCTGACCTCGGGCCTGTTCACGGGCGCCCTCACGGCCGCGCCCGCCCTCGATACGGCCACGCGTCTCACGGGGGATGCGCATGCGGCGGTCGGCTACGCCTTCGGTTATCCGGTTGGCGTCATTGGTGGCATCCTCATCGTGACCATCACGGTGACGAGGAAGTGGCTGGGGCCCAAGGACACGCCTTCCCTGGCGGGTGCGTCCCTCGAGGCCGTTAGCGTGCACGTGACCAAGCAGATCAACACCCGTGATATTGCAGCGTGGCGTGAGCAGCGTGTGCGCCTGTCCTACCTGCGACGTGATGGCCGCACGCGCGTCATCGCCCCCGGCGAGGACCTGCTGCCCGGCGATCACGTCGTCATGGTCGGCGATCCCGCGTCGATCAAGGACACAGCGCCCCTCGTCGGTGAGATCCTCGACCACAACCTCGAGGATGATCGCTCCGACCTGGCGTTCGAGCGCATCGTCGTGTCTAACCCTGACGTCGCGGGCCGCAGCGTCTCCGAGCTCAACGTCACCAAGCGCTTCGGCGCCGTCATCACACGCGTGCGCCGAGGCGACCTGGACCTCCTGGCCCGCGACGACCTCGACCTCCAGCTCGGCGACCACGTCGCGGTCGTCGTCCCCACGGAGGAGCTCGACGACATCGCCGAGTGGCTCGGCGACTCCGAGCGCCGCGTCGCCGAGGTTGACGGCATGGCTTTCGGTATCGGCCTCGTCCTCGGCCTGCTCCTGGGTATCGTCTCCTTCCCGCTGCCCGGCGGCCAGGGCTTCCAGCTGGGCGCCGCAGCCGGCCCCCTGATTGTCGGTATGCTGCTCGGCGCACTGCGTCGCACCGGACCCCTCGTGTGGACCCTGCCCGCCGCCGCAAACCTGACGATCCGACAGATCGGCCTCATGCTCTTCCTTGCCGCCCTCGGCCTGAATGCCGGCCCGCAGTTCGCGAGCCTGCTCGGCAGCCCTGAGGGCTGGCGCGCCGCACTCCTCGCCGCCGTCATGGTCGTCGTCTGCTGCGTCATCCAGGCTCTCGGCGCGAAGTTCATCGGCCTGTCCTCCGCGCGCGCCGCCGGCGGCATCGCGGGCTTCCTCGGCCAGCCGGCAGTCCTGCAGGCCGCCGACGCCCGCGTCACCGACGAGCGCATCGAGGCTGCCTATGCGACCCTCTTCGCCTTCGCGATCATCGTCAAGATCCTGCTCCTGCCGCTCATCACCTCCTTCCTGTGAGCGCCGTAGACTGGGGCTATGGCTACCCCTGACTTCGTCCTCGAACTGCGCCGTCATGTCGGTCATGCGCCCCTGTGGATGCCCGGCACGACCGTCGTTATCCTGCGTCCCGCCCCCGGTCGGGCGGCGATCGACTGGGAGCACCCCCTTCCTCCCGAGGCGGTCGAGATCCTGTGCGTGCGCCGCTCAGATAACGGAGCATGGACCCCTGTGACCGGCATCGTAGACCCGGGTGAGGAGCCCGCGATCGCCGCCGCGCGCGAGGCCTTGGAGGAAGCCGACGTTCGCATCGAGGTGCGCCGCCTTCTCTCCGTCGAGGTCGTCGGTCCCGTCACCTACTACAACGGAGACGTCACCACCTACCTGGACGTCGCCTTCGCCGCGCAGTGGGTGAGTGGCGAGCCGAGCCCCGCCGACGGCGAAAACAGCGAGACCACGTTCTTCCGCGGCGACCAGCTCCCTCCCATGAAAGACCGCTTCCGCCGCGCCGTCGCCAAGGCGCTGAGCGCCCGCCCCGACGCGGACTTCCTCACCGCCTGAGGTCGCGTTTCCTGCTGGCTGGCCCCGGCCTCGTCCCTGAGCGCGCGGAATCGCTTGTCTTTGTGTCAAACCCCTTGCGGGACTGAAGTCCTAGTGGTGGAATGGGGGCATGGATACACCTAGCAAGATCGCATACTCCGTCACCGCCGACTCCACGGGCGGCCGCGCCGGCACCTCCTCCGTCCCCGCGCTCGGCATCACCCACGTCATGCGCGCCCCCAAGGAACTGGGCGGCCCCGGCGACGGCGCCAACCCCGAAGCCCTCTTCGCCATGGGCTACGGCGCCTGCTTCCAGGGCGCCATGGGCCTGGCCGCCAAGGAACTGGGCATCGACACCACCGACTCCCTCGTGCGCACCACGATCGGACTGGGCCCCGAAGGCGACTCCTTCGCCCTGACCGCCGACATCGAGGTGTTCATCCCCGGCGTCGAACTCGACCGCGCCCAGGCCCTCGTCGACCGCGCCCACCAGCTGTGCCCCTACTCCAAGGCCACGCGCGGCAACGTGCCCGTCACCGTCACTGCGGTCGCCTCCCTCTGAGGAAACGCCTGACAGACGCAAGAATCCCGGCCTCGTCGATCAATTGACGAGGCCGGGATTTCTTCACGCGCTCACGCGTACCCGCGCGTCGGGCGCCGCTGGGGCGTCAGGCGCCGCGCTGTGGGTGCCGCGCGCACGGTTTCACCCTTCGGGTTCGCCGCGCGCGGGCGATCCGGGCGCTCACGCGCCGCGCTGTGGGTGCCGCGCGCACGGTTTCACCCTTCGGGTTCGCCGCGCGC
>USPB01000050.1 GCA_900556405.1 uncultured Actinomyces sp. | reverse complement strand
ATGCGCCTATCGTACCGGGATTTGGCCCCGCGACGAGGCAGGGGCCCGGTTGGGCAGATCACGAAGTGTTCGGCCCGTTTCCTTCTCGCGCCGTCAGTGGGACTCCCCGACGTTCGTTCATGAGGCGGTGAGAGCGGCCAGTGAGAACGTGGTAACCCCGCCCTCGAGCGTCATCGTTGGACCATCAGCCGTCACGACAGCAGCGAAGGAAGGCTCCCCCATGCGCTCATCATCAACCACCTCAAGGAACCGCATCAGACTCTTGGCTCCAGCAGGTATCGCGGGTTGCCCGAGCTTGACCTCAATCGCTCCCCATCGACCATCTGGGAGCTCGACAATCACATCGACCTCTCGTCCCGCCTTATCTCGGTAGTGCATGACCTGCCCCCCAAGCTCCTGCATGTAGGTGCGCAGGTGCTGGACGACCATCGATTCGAACCAGAGTCCCGCCGTGTTCAAGTCCGCGAGCAGCTGACGCGAGGATGCTCCCAAGGCCGCAGCAGCCAGCGCCGGATCAACAAAGTGAACCTTAGAGGCGGAGCGAATAGCAGTCTTCGAGCGTATCTGTGGAGACCACGCGGCTTGTTCCTCGACGAGGAAGATACGTTCCAACGAACCGATGTACCCGCTAATGGTACGCGGCTGAATATCACCGACGCCTCGCATATCCGCCGCGATCGTCGTCAGCTTCAGCTCGGACGACAGGTTGCGCGCCAGCGAGCGCAGCAAAGCTGTCACTGTTCGTGGGTTACGGCGAGGTTCATCATCCAGGCGCGCAATGTCACTGACAGCAACATCCTCAAGGTACGCGCGCAGATTACGCTGGGCGTCCTTCTCTACCAAATCAAGGTCTGCGGGCCACCCTCCATGCACGAGGGCAGAGAGCATTGTGGGAACATCCATCGGCGAGGTGAGAGCAGGGGTGGGCAGATCACCGTCAAAGAGGCCCCCGAGCGAGACGGTTCCAACTCCTAGCCCACGCTCTTCGAGAGTCATAGGGCGCATCCGCAGACGCACGAATCTGTGTGCACCGGAGTGTCGCATCGCATCCTGAGCGGGAACCGATGACCCGGTGAAAATGAACTGGCCTTTCATGCCACGCCGATCGATCTCATGCCTGGCTGTATTCCACAGCTCGGGCGCCAGCTGCCACTCATCAACGAGGCGCGGAGTCTCGCCCTCGAGCAGCAGGCGCGGATCCACCTGGAGAGCAGCTGCAACACTAGGCGAACCATCATCGAGGATCACGACCGATGCGGCGTGGTGGCGCCCCGTCTGCGTCTTGCCGGACGCACGGACACCATCGATCAGCACACCACCCGAGGTTCGCAATGCAGATTCGACGCTGCGATCAAGAATGCGCGACCGGTACATTTTCCCTCTCTTTCAAGCAAAAAGTAGCACCTGAAGCTGTTGTAGCGCATGTTTTAGCCGCATTTCAGCGCATGTTTTGGACGGACATTAGCGCATGTTTTGGCTTCATTTTAGCGCGCGTTTCGGACGTAAAGTTGCGCATGTTGTGCCTGCCTCGGCGTGAGCGTCACCTCTTCACGGCAGCTGGGCCCCACTGGTGGCAACGGAGGCAGGGCATCCACACCACCTCCACTGGGATTAACGCGCACATAAAAGGGCCCCAGATACACGAAGCGCCCACTCGAATGAGTGGACGCTCCTGCCCGCCTGTCAATCAGACGCCGGAGCTCTTCAAGCCCAGCTCGCGGGCCCGCTTGGAGTCCTCGGGGACACTTCCCGCGTGGTCGCCGGCGCTCACGACTTTATTGGAGCCGTCGACGAAGACGACGGACGGCTTCACCTGACGCACGAGGGATTCAGGCACCTGGGCGTAGGCCATGATGATGACGAGGTCGCCGACAGTCACCTTGTGGGCGGCCGCCCCGTTGAGCTGAATCGTGCCGCTGCCTCGCTCACCCGCGATCGTGTAGGTCGAGAGGCGCTCACCGTTGTTGACGTCGACGATGTCGACCTTCTGTCCGGGAACGATGTTCGCGGCGTCCAGCAGATCCTCATCCACCGTGATCGAGCCGACGTAGTGCAGGTCGGCGCCGGTGACGACGGCGCGATGGATCTTGCCGATCGCCATCTCGCGGGTCATTTCCATCATGCGAGGTCTCCCGCACGCTCGGCAACGAGGCCGACGTGTTCGGTGGAGGCACCGCGCAGCGGCACCTCCATGTTGTCAATAAGGCGGGTCGTGCCCACCTTGGCGGCGATGAGGATGCGTCCCTCGCGCGAGCCGTCGGACAAGATCGTGGGAGCAGCAGCCCCCTCGCCGACGGGCACAGACTCGGTGCCCGCGAGGATCTCGAAGGTTCCCGCGTCCACGAGCGCGATGTAATCCAGGTCGATGCCGCCCTCGGCGTCGATGACCGAACGGCACTCGGACACGATGTCCGCGCCCTGCGCCCCGGCCTCGGCGACCTCGGCACCGCGACGAAGCGCGCGAGACAGCGCACGGGCGCGGACGCGTTCCTCATCGCTCAGGTACTGGTTGCGGCTGGACAGAGCGACCCCGTCCTCGGCGCGCACAATCGGCACGGGGTGGACACGCACGGGGATGTCCAGCTGGGAGAAAACGGTACGCAGGACGGCCAGCTGCTGAGCATCCTTCTGCCCGTACAGCGCCACGTCAGGGCGCACGAGGTTGACGACCTTCGTGCACACGAGCGCGACGCCCGCGAAGTGCGTGGGGCGCGTCTTGCCCTCGAGGACGCGCGCGATGGGACCCGGGTCGATCGACACGGTCGCGGGCGTGGGGTAGACGTCCTGCGGCGCGGGCGCCCACACGAGGTCCGCACCCACCGTCTCGAGCGCCTCCATGTCCGCATCCAGGGTGCGCGGGTAGGCGTCGTAGTCCTCGCCGGGCGCGAACTGCGTCGGGTTGACGAAGATCGTGACGATCACGTGATCGGCCAGTTCGCGGGCTTCGCGCACGAGCTGCAGGTGCCCGGAGTGGAGGGCACCCATGGTCATCACAAGAGCCTTCGTGCCGGGCAGGCGCGACAGGGCGTCGGCCAGCTCGGCACGCGTGTGGGTGAGGACAGGACGATGGGTCATGGTTCTATTCTTGCAACTTCGGCCCGCCGGTGCGCAATCGAGTCGCTTTCCTCACGCCTGACATTTTCGCGACGAGGCCGGGGCTGGGAACGCACTCGCAGGTGCGCGTGAGGGGGCGAGGGCGGGCGTCCGTCAAGCGTCCGGATCGAGCAGGGCGGCCTCGACGCTGGTCGCAGCGCGTTCGTCGAGGAGGCGCGCGTCGCGCAGCAGGCGGGTCAGGGCACGGGTCATGTCCGCGTAGGTGTCCCGCTCCCCCGCGAGCGCCTCACGCGAGCCGAGGCAGCGGGCGTGCGCGGCGATCGTCCCCGCATCGGCGCGGGCGGCGGGTCCGGAGATGCCGGCGACCCCCTCGGTAAGTGCGCGGTCGAGGGCAGCCTCGAGGAGGGGACGCACGTAGAGGGCGGGGTTCTCGATGCCGGCCTCGGCCAGAATGCGCGTCGTCTGCACGGTGATGCCGGCGATGAAGTTGGCGCCATGGGCGAGGCCGGCATGGTAGAGGGGGCGGTCCTCCTCGGCGACGACGACGGGTTCGCCACCCATTTCGACGACGAGGGCCTGGGCGATCGACAGGAAGGGAGCCGCCGCCGTCACCGCGAAGGGAGTGCCCACGAGGCGCGCCACGTCGACGCTGGTCCCCGTGAACGTCATCGCCGGGTGGATGGCCAGCGGGATCGCCCCCGCGCCCGCGGCAGCGCTCAACAAACCGACGCCGGATGCGCCGGACAGGTGGATGACAATGTGCCCGCTCTGCCAGGCACCCAGGTCAGCCAGGCCTCTCACGAGGGGGCCGATCTGGTCGTCAGGGACGGCTACGATGACCACCTCGGAGCGGCGCACGACCTCCTCGGGCGTCGCGATCGGCACGCCGGGGAGCATCGCGTCCGCGCGCTCGCGAGAAGCCTGCGATGACGCTGAAACGGCGACGATCTGGTGCCCGACCGCGCGCAGGGCGGAGCCGATGACGGGGCCGACGTGGCCCATGCCGATGATGCCGATTCCGAGGCGTCCGGGGGTGCTCATACCTCCATTGTCGCCGATCGCCGCTCTACTTGTCGCCCTCCGCACGCTGCGAGGTCACATCGATGATCGCGGTGACGCGCGAGAGCCAGCGCTCGCTTCCCTCGGCCTCGCGTCGAATTTTCGAGGCCCGCGACAGCTGCGACCACAGCTCCAGCGAGCGGCCCGCCTCGACGTGCTCGGCCATGGACGCGACCGGACCCGGAACCAGCTCGGCACGCACGGAAGCGACGCCGCGCCAACGCTGAACGGGCCCCTGATGCAGCGACACCGACTGGATGCGCGTCAGTGGGATGATCGAGAAACGCAGGTTGAAAAACCCGTCGCGGATCGCGAACACGGTGTCGGTCAAGCCGAAGGCGCGGCGGCCGTACTCGAGCGGATCCAGGATCTTCGCGCTGGGCGGGATCGGAGTCATCCACTGGTCCTCGCGCGTACCGACGCGCAGCGCCTCAAGGAAGCCGTCAGGATCGTCGACGCCCAGATCCGGGATCGCCATCGCAATCGCCTGGATCGCCTCCACGCGAGAGCCGACGGGAAGCAGCACGTCCGAGGCCACATCGACCTGCATGCCCTTGTTTTTCTCGTCCTGCGTGTGCGCCGTGTTGCCGGCCTGCGTGATCTCCACGCGATACCAGCCGAACAGACGCCAGATGAGCGGCTGGGTCACCTCGACGGCATGAATGCGCCCCGGCGGGATCGTCACGTGGCGACGAGCCGTCAGTCCGCGGTCGATGCGCACGCCGTCCGCAGCGATCGCCGCCGTGAAGCCGAACTCCCGATCGAAACGTGCCCACACGCCCGCCAAAAGGCTGAACGCGCCCGCCAGGATGCCCAGGAAGCTCATGATCGACGTGACACCGACAACACCAATGAGGAATCCGTTCACACCGATCAGGAAGACGCCGAAGAACAGGGCGATCGCGTTGTCAATGGTCGCCAGCATGGATACCAGGAGCTGGACGAAACCGACCTTGAAAACGGGGCGCTCCGGGGCCTCCAGCGGCGTCCTTGTCATCGCCACGCGGGCCGAGGCCGGGGTAAGGTCGGCGGGATCCACGACCTCGTCGATCGCACCCGAAGCGAGCGCGAGGAGGAGCGCACGCAGCTCCTCCAACTGGGCGGCAGGCAGCAGGCCCAGTTTGATATTCGAGTCATTTCCACCGGCGACCTCGATATCCAAGTATCCGAGGCCGAGGATGCGCCCCACGAGCGAGTACGACACGTTGATCGTCTGGATGCGCGTCAGCCGCGCGTGACGCTGCGTGCGCGTGAGGATCCCTGCGCGGTACCAGATCGCCGTGTTGCTCACCGCGTAGCGGGTCTTCCTCCACGACAGGTAGCAGTAGACGCCCGCGAGCACGAGAACGATGCCCGCCGCAATCAGAAGGCCCAGGAAAATACCCGTGGTTGCGAGCCACGGCGGCGTCTCGCCGCTCAGCATGCGCCCGATTGCCGACGCGTTGGCCAGGGACACCACGCCAACGATGCCTGCGATACTCCCCGCCACGCGAGGAACGTAGGTGAGGGGGTGAAGCGGCTTCCAGTCCTCGGGGGCGATGCCGCCCACGGAGAGGTCCGTGCTCATAGGCCCATCAGCTCCGCCGAGCCGCGCTCCGCCAGGACGTCACGCAGACGCGCCGCATCCGCGACGGGTACACCGCCCAGCGTCGCGTCGGTCTTCGCGCTCGCGGTCGAGAGCTTGATCGTCGAAATGCCGAGCAGGCGCAGCACGGGCCCCTGATAGATGTCGACGTACTGGATGCGGCCGTAGGGCACGAGGGTCATCGAGCGCTTGATAACGCCGCGGCGGATGACGAAGTCCGTCTCCGCCAGGGCGTAGCGCAGGGCTCGCACCTGGGCGGGCACGAGCCACAGGCACAGCAGGGCGAGGGCCGCGGGCACGAGCATGAGCCACCACAGCGTCGGAATATCGACGATGAGGACGAGCGCGGAGATCAGGCCACACAGGGCGCCGCAGGCCGCAAGGGCGTTACCGAGGCGCAGGGTGGCGAGTTTGGCGGACACGTGCTGGAATTCGACGCCCTCGGGCGAGAGGACGTCCACTGAGCTGCGGGATGACATGCTTCAATTCTTACACATCTTTTCCATACCCTTTTCTCATCCTTTGTTCCCGCATGGCCGCCCGAAGTGGCGAAACAAACAGAAGCAACACCCACGCTCCCACCTACCTCACAGGAAACATTCAGACACATAGGCGACACTGGTCGCATGAGCACCCCGGGAACTGAAGCAAAACTCCTCGTCGTCGACGACGAACCCAACATCCGCGACCTCCTCGCCTCCTCGCTGCGTTTTGCCGGCTTCGACGTCGTCACCGCCGAGGACGGCAGCGGCGCATTCCACGAAGCCCAGGCCTCGCGCCCCGACCTCATCGTCCTCGACGTCATGCTCCCCGACATGGACGGCTTCACCGTCACCCGGCGCCTGCGCGACGCCGGCATCACGATCCCCGTCCTCTTCCTTACCGCGCGCGACGACATGCGCGACAAGATCCAGGGCCTGACCGTCGGCGGCGACGACTACGTCACCAAGCCCTTCGGCCTCGAAGAGGTCGTCGCCCGCATCCGCGCCATCCTGCGTCGCACCATGGGCTCCGAAGAAGACGATGCCCTCCTGCGCGTCGGAGACCTCGTCATCGACGAGGACGCCCACGAAGTCACGCGCGCGGGCGTGCCCATCGACCTGTCCCCCACCGAATTCAAGCTCCTGCGCTACCTCGTCATCAACGCCGGACGCGTCGTCTCCAAGATGCAGATCCTCGACCACGTCTGGGAATACGACTGGGACGGCGAAGTCGCCATCGTGGAGTCCTACATCTCCTACCTGCGACGCAAGCTCGCCGTCGAAGGAGCCTCCGGCGAACTGATCCACACCAAGCGCGGAGTCGGCTACATCCTGCGCGCTGAGGACTGACGTGCGCCCCGGCCTCGCTCAACGCATCGAAGCATGGTGGGACTCCAAACCCCTCTCCTCCCAGCTCGTCACGCTCATCACCTCCCTGCTCGCCGTCGGACTCTCACTGTCCGGAACAGTCATGATCGGCCTGTTGCAGCGCCACCTCACCTCCCAAATCGACGACCAGCTCATCGCAACCGCCCACACGCTGCAGATCTCAGCCTCCACAGCCACCTTCTCCGCCGACGGCCAAGGCGGCATCCCCACCCTCTACTACATCCACATCCGCAACACCGACGGGACCGACCGCTACTTCTACTCCGAAGACACCATCAAAGTCTCGGGCAAACCCGACCTTCCCGACCTCGTCGACACCTCCTCGGCCCCCATCTCCTCGTTCCGCACCCTGCCCATCACCGTCTCCTCCTCGAAAGTGGGCCTCGGGTGGCGCGCCCTCGTCGTCCCCGTGTACGAGCATGACTCCGGGCAGTTCTCCGGATACATGACCATCGCCCTGCCCCTGTCGGACATACAGCACACGCTGCGCACGACGGCTTCCTACTTCGCCGTCGCCGGCACAATCATCGTGCTCATCGGAGGGTGGACCGGGCGCATCCTTGTGCGCCGCGCCCTCCTCCCCCTGCGTTCCATCGAGTCCACCGCCGGCAAAATCGCCGCCGGAGACCTCACGAAGCGAGTCACCCCCCACCCCGTCACCACGGAAGTCGGCTCCCTCGCCCTCTCGCTCAACACCATGCTCACCCAAGTCGAGCAATCCTTCGAGGCGCGCCAAGCCTCGGAACAAAAAATCAAGCGCTTCGTCTCCGACGCCTCCCACGAGCTACGCACACCCCTGGCCGCCATCTCCGGGTACTGCGAGCTCTACGCCATGGGCGGCGTCCCCGCCGAACGCACCGACGAAGTCATGGGCCGCATCGCCTCCGAATCATCGCGCATGGCCACCCTCGTCGAGGATCTCCTCACCCTCGCCCGCCTCGACGAAGGTCGCCCCCTCGACATCACCGACATTGACCTCGTCAAACTCGCCGACAACGCGGTCTTCGACCTTCAAGCACTCGACCCCACGCGCACGGTCGGACTCACCGGCATCAGCGGACGCACACCCCCCATGACCCTCATCATCCCCGGCGACCGCGACCGCATCTCCCAGGTCTTCACCAACCTCATCGGCAATATCGTCCGCTACACGCCAGAAGGCTCCCCCGTCGAAATCGCCCTCGGACGCAGCGGTGACACCGCCATCGTCGAGCTCCGCGACCACGGCCCCGGCATCGACGAAACTGACCGCGGGCGCGTCTTCGAACGCTTCTACCGCGCCGACAGCTCGCGCAACCGAAAATCCGGCGGATCCGGCCTCGGCCTCGCCATCGTCTCCGGGATCCTCGCAGCTCACAGGGGCAACGCATCGCTCAGCAAGACGAAAGGCGGTGGACTCACCGTCCGCATCGAGCTCCCCACGACGTGAACGACATAACGAGCAGAACTCACGCTCCCGACTTTTCCGCTCAATTTAGGCCATTTCCAGCCCGACAGTTCATGCGAAACGATCGGGATTTTCCCCGATTTTTTACCAACGAACGTGACCTTCGCACAAAAGCGCACTAGCATGACTCGGGTATTCCTCAGCAAGGAGAGTGGCCCATGGGTGCTCAAGCACCTCAGTGGCTGCTGACGTCTTTCGTTGACGCCATGCAGCAAATCGGCGCAACCGCGAGCCAAACCGACCTCGAACAAGAGGGCGTCGACCTCGCGGAGCGCTGGAGCGCGCCCGAACGCCAGATGCACAACCTGCGTCGGCTCATGAACACGCTCACCCACATCGATGAAATCTCGTCGTCCGCGCACGATCCCGACATCCTGCGCGTCGCCGCGTGGTACCACGGCGCCTTCCTCAACAAGGCCCTCGAGATCAAACTCGGTGGGTTCCAGGCGAACTTCGCCTCCACCCGCTGCATCGATCACGCGCACAACCGCCTCACCAACCTCGGCGTGCCCGAGGAGGTCGTCGCCCGCGTCGATGAGCTCATCGCCTTCCTGACGCGCCACCGCGCGCCGCGCACCGACTTCGACGCGCAGGTACTCGTCGACGCCGACCTGGCTTGCCTGTCGTGCAGCCCGCAGGATTACAAGAAGCTGCGGTGCTCACTGCGCGCCGAGCTCAGCGAGCTCGACGACCTGCAATTCGTCAAAGCACGCATGGCGCTCGTCAAGAAGCTCCTCAGCTACGAGACGATCTACCAGTCCCCCCTCGGCTCCACCTGGGAAGACACCGCCCGCGCGAACCTCGAGGTCGAACTGACCCGCCTCGAGCGCGAGAAGGCCCAACTATGCCAGGCAGCCCAGACCGAGGACACGGACGACACCGATGACGCGGATGACACCGACGAGGTCGTGGAGGACTCCACGACGACGACCGGCACCCTGATCATCAAGCGCCGCTCGATCAAGAAGCGTATCCCCGTCGCCACCCTGGACGACGAGGCCACGTCGACCGGCGTCCTGCCGCGCAAGATTGAGGAAAACACGGATTCCAACGAGGACGTGGAGACCACCTCCTCCCTCGAATCCGCCGTCGAATCCCTGGATCTTCCGACCGCCGACTGACGAGGCCGCGGTACGCGGCTTGGTCTTGCCGGGCCATCTGACGCATCGACCAATGGAGCCGTCCTCCCCACTCGGGGGGCGGCTCCATCACTTTGCTCTGCACGGCCAGGCTGCTCGGTGCGCCCGTGGGCGATGGGCCAGCATGATGTCGCGTGTTGCGCTTGGCTCCACGGGTTTTCCAGGCACCGTGACCAGGCCTCGCACCGAGCCATCACGCACATCATTCCTGCACCCACCACCAATTTCGCACGTAATTCCCCCACGACTATTTCAAACCTTGAATTCAGATCGTTGGAATTGCAACGTTTCCAGACTTTGTTGAAACTTCTCCCAATCGAATTACGTGCGACTTTTCTGGAGGCAAGCCCCGCCACCACCGCCCACGGGCACCGCGACCAGGCCTCAGCAACTTTGCCGTCAGCGGCACAGGCATATCTCGGGGCTATCCACAGGCACTTTTCGGCGCGGGCGGTTATCCACAGGGTTTCATTTCTGCCTGGATCACGCGCTGTCACACGCGTAGCGTCGATGTCGACGGACCCACCCGGGGTCCCCACAAAGGAGTGACATCATGACCGCATACGCCGTCGACGCCGAACAGATTTCCGCCGCAGCCGCCCAGGCTTGCGCGACCGCATCCACCATCCGTAGCGAAGTCGATACGATGATGGCCCAACTTTTAGCGCTGCAGGACTCGTGGACCGGCGGCGCTCAGGTGAACTTCCAGGCATCCATCACCCAGTGGCAAGCCGTCCAAGCGCAGACACACGACGCCCTTGACGGCATCTCCACGCAACTACAGGCGGCCGCCGCGACCTACTCCGATGCAGAGGCCCACTCCGCCGCGCTCTTCGCTGGAGCCTAACCCGCCCACTCGGAGCAGCAATTCCGGCCAGGGCTCCTACGCCTCGTGCCAATGCCTCGGGCTGGTAGACAGACGCCTGGGGGCGGGACCCGAACGAGTCCCGCCCCCAGGCGGATCAGCTTAACGCCGAGCGGCTCAGTACATGCCGCCCATGCCAGCAGCCGCATCGTCCCCACCCGCGGCCGGAGCCTCGGGCTTGTCGGCGACGACGGCCTCGGTCGTCAGGAACATGCCTGCGATCGACGCGGCGTTCTGCAGCGCGGAACGGGTGACCTTGACCGGGTCGGAGATGCCCGCGGCCATGAGGTCGGTGTACTCGCCGGTCGCAGCGTTCAGGCCGTGGCCGGGCTCCATGTGAGCAACGCGGTCGGCGACCACGCCACCCTCGACGCCCGCGTTCTCAGCGATCTGCTTGAGCGGAGCGGAGATGGCCAGGCGCACGATGTTCACGCCGGTCGCCTCGTCGCCGGTGAGAGCGTCGAGCTTGGGCAGCGCCACGGCGGCAGCCTGGATCAGGGCGACGCCGCCACCGGCGACCAGGCCCTCTTCGGAAGCCGCGCGAGCGTTACGAACGGCGTCCTCGA
>USPB01000049.1 GCA_900556405.1 uncultured Actinomyces sp. | reverse complement strand
GCTACCGCGCGGTAGCGGGAAGGTTAATCATGAGTGAGGCAAATCAAGCCAGGCGCTCCCTCGCGCGCGGGGGTATCGTCGGCTTCGTCGGAGCGGCTGCCTCGGCGGTCCTCGGCTTCGCATTCACGATCATCCTCTCGCGCATGCTGGGCGCGCAGGGTGCGGGCATCGTCACCCAGGCGACGGGTGTCTTCGCGATCGTCATGGCTCTGGCCAAGGTGGGCCTCGACTCCACCGCAATCTACCTGATGCCTCGCCTCTCCCTGGACGCGCCCGAGGAGATCCGCGCGACCCTGTCCTTCATGGCCTCCATGACGGTGGGCGTGTCCACCGTGTGCGTCCTCATTCTCGAGGCCGTGGCTCCCTTGATCTGGAACGCTGACGTCGCCGCATCCACCCGAGCGGTGCTCTGGTTCGTGCCGATCGGTGCCCTCACCCTGGTTGCCTCCGCCGCCCTGCGGGCGCTCGGCAACATGCGCGAATACGTCCTCGTCCAGAACCTGCTCCTGCCCGGCCTGCGCCCCCTCCTCGTGGCGCTCGCGGCCGCGTTCACCGGGTCGCTGGCCTTCGTATCGATCGCGTGGGCGCTGCCCTTCGTCGTCGTCCTGGTGGCCTCGTGGTGGCTCTTGCTGCGCCACATGCCCTCGGCCGCGGACTCCGTGGGGCGCTGGCCGAGTGCACGCCGCCGCCGACAGGTCATCTCCTTTGCCCTGCCTCGAACCCTCACCGCGGGCCTCGAGCAGGCACTGCAATGGCTGGACGTCCTCCTCGTCGGCCTCCTCGCGGGGGATGCGGCCTCGGGCATCTACGGCGGCGCGATCCGCTTCATCCAGGCGGGCATGGTCGTCGACACGGCCCTGCGCGTCGTCGTCTCCCCGCAGTTCTCCAAGCTTCTGCACCAGGGTAAGACCAAGGAACTGCGCGACCTGTACAGCACGGCCTCGATCTGGCTCGTCCTGTTCGCCGCACCCATCTACGCGCTCATGGCGATCTACGCGCCCGCCCTGATGCGCATCCTCGGCGACAGCTTTGCCCCGGGTGCGAACGTCCTCGTCGTGCTGTGCATTGGCTCGATCGTTACTTTCATGGCGGGAAATATTCACTCGCTGCTCATCATGAGTGGCCGCTCGGGGTGGGCCGCGATCAACAAGATCGTGGTCCTCAGCCTCAACGTTGTGGGTAACATCATCTTTATTCCTCGCGGAGGAATGGTGGCTGCGGCCATCGTGTGGGCCGTGTGCATGGTGCTTGACGCAGCCATGGCAACCGTTCAGGTGTCGCGTTTCATCGGTGTGACACCCAAATTGTCGGAAGTGGTCAAGCCTATCCTCGTCGTCGGCGCATCTGCGGTGATTCCGGGCGGGTGTATAGCGTGGTGGCTGGGGCGCGATTCCTTCCTTGCAACCGTCGCGGGATCGGCTCTTTCAGTCCTTGCTTTTGCCTGTGTTTGCAGGGTGTTCAGGGATCGCCTCCACCTGTCGGGACTTGGGTCCCTCGCGAGGCGTCGTCGGGGTTGAAAATGGGGTCCATGATGCGCCTGTGACAGTCGGACTTGACCAACCGGTTGATCTACCGGGGATTGTTGTGTAATTATTTATGCAACAAGTTCCCGTTACCTCCGAAAGGTCGTGTCATGGCTTCCGCACTTTCACGCCTTGCAATCCTTGCAACCGCGCCGATTGTCGCCTGCGCTTCCCTTGCTCTTGCTCCGATGGCACAGGCTGTTGGTGCAGGTCAGGGTGATTCTGCACCCGGTCAGGCTGCCGTTCATGACGGTCTGAGTGCTGCCACCGCCGCAGCGTCGTGCTGGGATATTAAACAGCGGAATCCCGAGGCAACGGACGGAGCCTACTGGCTCCAGACCCCCGCGATGGATCACCCCGAACAGTTCTTTTGTGACCAGACGACAGACGGTGGCGGTTGGGTCATGGTCGGCCGCGGCCGCGAAGGATGGGAATCCTGGAGCGGCGGCAAGGGTGATCCCGCGAAGCTGACCTCCCGCTCGCGTACCCCGGGCGACTTCGATGTCGTTCAGCTGTCCAACAAGGCCATCACTGAGCTGCTCAACAACGAGCCGGTCAAGGATCAGGCTGACGGCGTGCGCGTCATGCGTTCGTGGAGCGCGTCCGGCCGCTACTACCAGACGGTCGACCTGCAGTTCCCGAAGATGACGGACTTCGTGTGGCCTTTCAAGATGGCCCACCCGATCAACATCCAGCTCGATAAGGGCGGCTGGCGCTCCGGCGTCATGTGGAGCCAGACCGGCTACGACAATGAGTGGAACGGCCTGCAGACCTACCCGAGCGCCCGCACCACGGGCTGGCTGATGGGTTGGGGCTACGGCGCCCAAGCCTCTAACTGGGGCGGCGACGTTTCCTCCGCCAACTCCTACTTCCGTAAGTCCGGGCTGACGGTCTTCCCCTACGCCGAGGTCTACGTGCGTCCGCACATCTCCTCGGACTCGTCCTCCTTCACGCGCATCCCCGACGAGGGCATGAGTGGCTCCACCGTCTCTGGAGCGGTCTCCAACTTCGCGGCGAAGACCTCGTGGGGCGTGAGTGGCAACCTGAACGGTTCCTACGCCGAAGGCAGCATCCAGGTGCAGGCGCTCGCTCAGGTCGGTTCCACCATGTACGTGGGCGGTAACTTCACCGGCGTCAAGCAGGGCGACAAGGGTGCGGAGATCTCCTCGCGTGGCCTTGCCGCCTTCGACGTGAACACCGGTAACTTCACCGGCCAGACCTTCGACTTTAATGCCCAGGTCAAGGCCCTCCTGGCTCTGCCCGACGGTCGACTCCTCGTTGGCGGCGACTTCACCCGTGTCAACGGCGAGACCCACGTTGGTACCGTCGTCATCAACCCCTCAACCGGCCAGATCGACCCCTCCTGGGACCTGCAGATCGTCAACGCGCTGCGCGGCGGTTCTGTGAGTGTGCGCGCCCTGACCTACTACGACGGCAACGTCTACCTGGGTGGCTCCTTCACCCACCTCTCGGGTGGCGGCACCTCCAAGGTCTACGCCCGTAACGCCGGACGCGTCTCCCTGAGCGGACGCCCCGATCGCTCGTGGAACCCTGAGATCAGCGGCTCCGTCCAGGCAGTCGGCGTCTCCGAGGCCAACAGCGCCTTCTACGCGGGCGGCCACTTCACCACCGCGCACGGCAACCAGCGCGCCTGGTATGCGGCCAAGTTCTCCACGCAGGCCGGTGCCGCCCTGGATACGGGTTTCTCCTTTGAGCCCTCAGCGCCCTACGCCGGCAAGTACCAGCAGACCATCTCCACGGCGGGTGACCGCGTGTACATTGGCGGATCCGAGCATTCTCTGTTCGGCTACGACGCCGCCAGCAACCAGCGCCTGTCCGGCGCCATGATGTTCAGCAACGGCGGCGATCTGCAGGCCAGCACCGTATCCGCGAAGGGCGTCATCTACGGCTCCTGCCACTGCTCCGATGCGACGTACCAGGACAAGTACACCTGGACGATGGACAATACCTGGTCTCGCGTTGACGAGATCAAGTGGGTCGGCGCCTGGGACGCTGCCACCGGCGCAAGCCTCAAGTGGACCCCCTTCGAGCTGTCCTCGCGCCGCAAGACCGGCGCCTGGGCCCTGACCACTGACAGCAACGGCAACCTGTGGGTGGGCGGCGACTTCACCCTCTCCCACACCGACGCCACGCACACCCAGTGGAACGGCGGCTTCGCTCGCTACGACAACCGCGACAACGTCGCGCCCGACGCGCCGACCCTGCTGCGCTCCTCTGCGGCTACCGCCTCGACCGTGACCCTCACGTGGGAAGGCGTCTCCGACGCCGTTTCCTACGAGATCCTGCGCGACGACCGTCCGATCGCCACCTCCACCACCACCAGCGTTGAGGTGCCGCGCGGCGGCCAGAATCGCTACTTCGTGCGCGCCGTGGATGCCGAGGGCAACCGCTCCGCGACCACCCCGGTCTACACCGCACCGGCCTACGGCCAGGTCGATCCGGCCAACCCCATCCTCCTCGAGGCGGGTGCCACCTGGAGCTACCGCGCCGAAGCTAGTGCCGCACCCGAGAACTGGGCCCAGGCCTCGTTCGACGACTCCGCGTGGCCGACCGGCGCTGCGCCCCTGGGCTACGGCGATGCCGCGATCGCGACACAGATCGCCACTAAGGGTTCGCGCCCCGTGACGACCTACTACCGTTCGCACTTCCGGGTGGCCGACGCCAGCGCCCTCAAGGGTGTCACGGTCAAGTACCTGGCCGATGATGGCGCCGTCGTCTACGTCAACGGCGTCGAGGTGGGCCGCACCCGCATGGGATCCGGCACGGTCAGCTACACGACTCGCGCCGATGCCGCTCCCAACTACGCTGCGGCCTCCGCCTCCCCCTCCGAGGTCTTCGTCCCCGCCTCCGCGCTTGAGACCGGCGACAACGTCATCGCAGTGGAAACGCACGTCAACTACCTGCGTACCCCGACCGTGTCCATGCAGGCGTCCATCGTCCGCGTGGATGGCGCATCGGAGAACAACAGCTCTGTTCCCTCCGACCGCAACGATGAGCCCGACGACGCGACGAAGCCGATCAATGCGGCCACCGTCAAGTCCGGAACGGTCATCGACACCGGCGCCGAGTGGAACTACTGGACCTCCACGAACGAGCCGTCCTCCGACTGGGCCACCACCGGCTCGCTCGCGAGCTGGAACCGCGGCACCGGCCCGATCGGCTGGGGAGATGACGGCGCGGCGACCGCCCTCGACATTGCGAAGAAGGACCGTGCGGTCACGTACTACTTCGCACGCGACATCGACCTGGGTACGATCAGCCCGAACACCTCTCTGACCGTGAAGGTTCGCGCGGATGACGGCGTCGTCCTGCGAGTCAATGGCAAGGTCGTCGACACGAAACGTATGACCAATGGAAACATTACTCACACGACGTACGCGAACGCAGCCGTGAGCGCCGCCAAGGCGTCCTCCGACCCGCTTGAGGTCACCATTCCCGCGAGCCTCTTGACGAGCGGCGTGAACCGCATCGGCGTCGAGGAACATCTCAACTTCAAGGGAACGCCCTCGATGAGCTTCGATCTGAACGCAACTCTTGTTAAATAGCGGAAAACCGTTCTTCTTCGCTTGTGTTCGCGAGAAGTTGGAGCTGCTGACGACGCATCTTGACAACTCGTGAATCAGGTTGACAAGTGGAGCCCCTGCCGTGATGGCGGGGGCTCCCTTGTATGTGGTCAAGCACTCCCGTTTTGCGCTAACCAAGTGGTTGAGTGCCGGCGATTAACGTGACACTATAGAAGTAACCATTTACGCAATACCTGTGAGGACCCCATGAGCTTTATGCGCCGTTGCTTGGCGCTCGGACTGGCATCAGTGACCGGTCTGGGCGTGCTTGCATTTTCTCCGGCTGCCAACGCAGCCGCCGACCCGCTTCACGACGGTCTGAGCGAGGCCACGGCAGCGGCCTCGTGCTGGGAAATCAAGCAGAACGATCCCGGCTCGAAGGACGGAACCTACTGGCTGCAAACGCCCACCATGGACGCGCCCGGTCAGTTCTTCTGTGACCAGACCACCGAGGGCGGCGGCTGGGTCATGATCGGTCGCGGCCGTGAAGGCTGGGAGACCTGGAGCCAAGGGAAGGGCGACCAGGAGAAACTCAAGACCCGCCCGCGCACAGCCGGTGACTTCGACGTCGTCCAGGCCTCGCACGAAACCGTCAACGGCCTGCTCGGCGGCACCGCGGTCTCCGACCTCGACGACGGCATCATGGTCCAGCGCGCCTGGAACCACAGGGGCACCGCCTACCAGACGGTGCGCATGCGCTTCCCGAAGATGCGCGACTTCATCTGGCCCTTTAAGAGCGCCCACCCCGTGGACGTGAAGTTCAACCGCGAGTGGTGGGTGAACGGCGGCATCGTCTGGGCCGGATTTGGCACCAACACCGGCTGGGGATACGTCAACCTGATCGCCTCCGCGCAGAACAAGTACACGATGGGTTGGGGATACGGACCTTCAGCCTGGTCCTGGTACGACACGTCCTCCTCGACCTCCTACTTCCACCGCAACGGGTCGATCATCAACCCCTACGCCGAGGCCTACATCCGCCCGCAGCTGCGTTCCAACGACTCCGGGTTCAAAGCGATCGGTGATGGCGGCGTCGCAGCGGAAAAGCAGAAGGCATCCGCCTCCGAGTTCGCTACCCCCATGTCCTGGGGCGTGACCGGCAACCTCAACGGTTCCGTCCAGGAAGGCAACATCCAGGTCCAGGCATTCGAGCAGATCGGCTCGACCATGTACGTCGGCGGTAACTTCACCGGCGTCCAAAAGGGCAAGAACGGCCAGGAAATCGCCTCCAGCGGCCTCGCCGGATTCGACGCGACGACGGGGGAGTGGAACGGTCAGACGTTCTCCTTCAACAACCAGGTGAAGGACCTCGCAGAGCTGCCCAGCGGCAAGCTGCTCGTGGCCGGTGACTTCACGAAGGTCAACGGCGAAACCCACGTCGGCACGGTCCTCATCGACCCCGCGACCGGCCAGATCGATCCGTCGTGGACCCTCCAGGCCCGCACCGGAACGAACGGCGGCCGTGTCTCGGTGAAGTCCATCAAGATCATCAACAACCACATCTACCTGGGTGGCATCTTCACCCACTTTAAGGGCAACGGCTCCTCCTGGACGTACGCCCGCAACGGCGCCCGCCTCGACATCAATGGCACACCCGACCGCACCTGGAACCCCGAGTTCAACGGCTCCGTCATCGATATTGACGTCGACGAGAACGAGGCCTACTACTACGCGGCCGGCTACTTCACGCGCGCGCACAACCAGGTTGTCGAAAACGCGGGCCGACTGTCCACCGCCGCTGGCGCTGCGCTGGACTCGTCCTGGACCTTCCAGCACTCCTACCTGATCGGCAAGTATCAGCAGACCGTCACCGCGCGCAATGGTCGCGTGTACTTCGGCGGTTCGCAGCACTCGCTCTTCGGATACAACTCCGACTCGATGACCCGCACCTCGGGTTCGATCACCATGCAGAACGGCGGCGACATCCAGGCGAGCACCCGCTCCGCCACGGGCGTCGTCTACGCCTCCTGCCACTGCTCCGACTTCGCCTTCCAGGACGCCTACCACTACCTGACGCTGGGTACCTCCTGGACGCGTGCCGACGAGATCCAGTGGGTCGGCGGATGGGACGAGGCCACCGGCCGCCAGATCGGCTGGACTCCCTACCGCCTCGGTTCCCTGCGCTCCACCGGTGCGTGGGCACTCGAAATGGGTGACGACGGCGCGCTGTGGGCAGGCGGCGACTTCAACTACTCCTACACGTCGCTCACCTCGGGACAGTGGTCCGGCGGCTTCGTGCGCATGCCCGCGCGCAACGCCACCGCGCCCGCCGTGCCCGCGAACCTGCGCGCGTCGAACGGCAACTCCCAGCAGGTCACCCTCAAGTGGTCGAGCGTGCCCGGCGCTGCCTCCTACGAGATCCTGCGTGACGACCGCACGGTCGCCACGACCACGGACACCAGCGCGAGCGTCCCGCTGGGCGGAAACAACCGCTTCTTCGTGCGCGCCGTCGCCTCCGATGGCCTGCGTGGCGCGTCCACGCACGCCTACGTGGTCGACGCCAACGGCAAGCCCTCCCAGCCCGATGACTCGTCGCTGCTCGTGGACGAGGACGCCACCTGGGCGTACCACTGGTCGACTGAGCCGGTTGCCGACAACTGGGCCCAGACCTCGTACGATGATTCCTCCTGGAGCCGCGGCGCCAGCCCGATCGGTTACGGTGGCCCCGGACTCAACACGACGCTGACCCCGGGCGCAGCCAAGACCCGCCCGGTCACCACCTACGCACGCGTGAACTTCACGGTTGCTGATCCCACCGCTATCGGTGGTGTCAACGTCGCCGTGACGGCCGATGACGGCGCCGTCGTGTACGTCAACGGCACCGAGGTCGTCCGCCAGCGTATGGCCGACGGAACTGTCGACGCGTCCACCTTCGCGTCCTCCTCCGTCTCGACGCCCGCAGCGCGAGCCGACCGACAGCTCGTCTTCGTTCCCGCGTCCTCCCTGGTCGCAGGCACGAACACGCTCGCCGTCGAAACGCACCTCAACTACCGCTCCAGCTCGTCGATGACCATCGACGGCATGGTCAAGGTCGTCTCCAAGGGTGACGAGCCCGCGCCCGCTCCGGCCCCCGACCCGGAGCCGGCGCCGCAGCCCGAGCCGGAGCCCAACACGCCGCTCACGCCCGACCCGGACAAGCCGCTCGAGGTCCTCGACGTGTCCGCGGTGAACTTCGGTAACTTCCTGTACCCCGGCATGTACTGGAACTACTGGAACTCCAAGGAAGCGCCCGACGCCAAGTGGAACTCCACCGCCGACCTGTCTAAGTGGAAGCACGGCGCCAGCCCGCTCGGCTGGGGCGACCGCGACGCAGGCACACCCTTCGATCTGCCCGCCAAGGACCGAGCCATCACGAACTACTTCGTCCGTGACGTCAACTTCGGAACCCTCAGCGCAGACTTCGAGGTCGTCCTCAACGTCCGCGTCGACGACGGCGCGGTGATCTACGTTAACGGCACCGAGATTCAGCGAGTCAACATGCCCGAGGGCGCCATCGACGCCAACACGCGAGCCTCCTCCAACGTGGGGCTGGCCAAGGCGAAGGATAACCTCGTGCGCATCACGGTCCCGCGCAAGGTTCTCAAGGACGGTGTCAACCGCATCGCCGTCGAGGAGCACGCCAACTACGCGGGCGCCACATCCGTCTCCTTCGACATGAAAGCAAGCCTGCTGAGGTGAACCCCATGACTGACCAGTCAACCTCCGCTGGCGGCCCGGACTACCCCGAGGCCGCCGGCGAGGTCGGCACTCTCGCCGACCCAGCATTCGACGCAATGGCCCAGCGCGTGCTCACCCGCGGGCACGCCACCACATGGCTCAACCACTGGTCCCTCTTGCACGCCGACTTCCGTGCGCTTAGGCGTATGAACACCGTCGGTTTCGACGGGACTCTGCTGCAGATGCGCCTGCGCGCGGCCGGTCACGAGGTCTCTCGGACCTCCGCCGACCTCGTCCTGCCGCACGTGTTTGACCGCCTCGATGACAGCGCCCGCATCACGCTCATCGGCGCCGTTCCCGAG
The DNA here is from genome assembly GCA_900556405.1 of uncultured Actinomyces sp. Taxonomy (GTDB): domain Bacteria; phylum Actinomycetota; class Actinomycetes; order Actinomycetales; family Actinomycetaceae; genus Pauljensenia. Next base: position 2,170 of record USPB01000049.1, on the reverse strand, counting down.
GCCGGTCAGGCCGCAGCCGAGCGCCTGTCACGTTTCAACGTCCAGGTCATCGACGGGTACCAGGGCCTGCGCCGCTTCAAGGCAGACCCTTCCGTGCTCACCGCCTTCGATCCGCGTCTCGTGATCGTCGGCCTGGGCGCAGGCCTGCAGGAAGTGGTCGCGTCCGTCGCGCTCGGACTCGCGCCCGAGGCCTCCGTGTGCACTGCGGGCGGATGGATCGACCAGTACGCGCGAGCAGCCGACGACTACTTCCCGGACTGGGTGCACGCCGCCCGGCTTGGCTGGGCGTGGCGCATCGCCCACGAGCCTAAGCGCCTCACCAAGCGCTACACCGTCGAAGCCCTCGGCTTCGTCGCGCACGCCCCCGAGCTCATCTCTCGGCTCGAGGCCATGGGTAGCTTCGACGATCTCGGACTCGTCGTTGGATCGCGCTCCGACGCGGAGGAGTGACGTCAACGCCTTTCACGCGAAGCTGTCCATGAGGCATTTTGCGTGAGTCACTGCCACGGAGGCCGACCCTGCGGGGTCGGCCTCCGTCGTATCCGTTGCTGGGCTGCTATCGATTGCTGGCGTGTGGTGGTCTGTGCTGACGCCCAGCGGTGCTTGTGTTCTGACAGGTCCCTCGCCGATGGGGGAGTCTGCGTGCACGTGGATAGATGACGAGCGTGCGGATAGGTTAACCGCACGCGGATAGGTTACGCGTATGTGGATAGCTTATTAACCTATCCGTATCGTCATAACCTATCCGTATCGTCATAACCTATCCGCATAGGGGTGGTCTGTCAGTCGCGCCGCCAGGTGGCGTCAGCTGGGCGTGTGCGACCACGTTCCACCAGGTGGACGAACGTGCACGTCCGGCGGATAAGGCGGGTGGTGTAGCGCGCCCCGTGTCTCACAGGGTGGTCAAGGGCAGGTTCGTATGAACATGTGTTCCCTCAAATGGGGATCTCTTGTGAGCGAGCACAATGGTCGGCTTCTGACGCTGACAAGAGCTCAGTGCACTGGGGAATTCGTGGGGCTCAACGAGCCTCACAACACACCTACATAGATGCTTGCAAAGGGTTATGCAGTGAATGGGGTGCCCGCAGAATGCCTCGCATGTGCCTGACGATGATCTCTGCGAACCGGGGGTGAGCGGCTGCCTCTCGATAGGTGTCACAGTCCCAATGACGCTGTGACCCGCAGTGATGTGGCCATGACGGAGGTGTATCGGATCGCGATGATGGTGCCCATGGAGTTTGTCGGTGCCGCCAAATAAAGGTGTGGCCCGAGCCGATCGGCTCGGGCCACACCCAATCACACACACAGAGAGAAAGGCTTAGTAAGCGCCCTCGGAACGCAGCAGCGCGGGAATGGTCTGGAGCATGATCCACGCGTCAAGGGTCAGAGAGCGGTGCTGGGCGTAGGAGAGGTCCAGGTGGACGGTCTCATCCCACGAGAGATTCGAGCGGCCGGAGATCTGCCAGAGGCCCGTGATGCCGGGGCGCACGGCGAACTTACCCATCACGCGGGGCTCGTACTGAGCAACCTCGCTGGGGAGCGGGGGGCGCGGGCCCACGAGCGACATGTCGCCACGCAGGACGTTGAACAGCTGGGGAAGCTCGTCGATAGAGGTCTTGCGCAGGAAGGAGCCGATGCGTGTAATACGCGGATCGTTAGCCATCTTGAACATGATCGAATTTCCGGCGGAGGAGTCTGCCTCATTGGCCTCCATGAGGGAGGCCTTGAGCTCTTCGGCGTCCACCCGCATGGTGCGGAACTTATACATGGTAAAAGTCGTTCCATCGAGGCCCACGCGCTCCTGCTTGAAGAAGGCGGGGCCGCCGTCGTTGAGGCGCACCATCAGGGCGACGATGATCCAGAGTGGCGTCAGCAGGATAATGCCGATGAGCGCAGCGAAAAAGTCGCACATGCGCTTGATCGCATTGTCGGCGGACGCGGCAAGATCCGACGCGTGCTCGAACGCGAGGGCCGTCGAGGCGGCCCGTGCAGTGGGCTTCGTCAAAGTTGTCATCTGTGCGTCTTCCTTCTACTTCCTCAAACTCAAATGCTGCATGTCGGTTAGAGCAGTGAAAACCGCTCCAGACTGGGAGAGTTACTAGGTAAATGCTCCCGGCGCAACTCAGTCACCGTTAGGTGTTAACCCTAGTCTATCCATATGGTTAGCTTG